>CACVAR010000081.1 GCA_902727905.1 uncultured Sulfurovum sp.
TATGAAAAAAGCTTTTTTTCTAAAAAGAAATAGATTTTTCTTAATGCTTCTTTCTGTATCATTTATTGAAGAAGAATATTTTATAGAAGGACTCTCCTATGCAAGAAAAATTTATGCAAGATTTACAAAGAATATATGATGAACTTCAAGTTAGACAAACAGGACTAAATAACTATTATAACTTGCTAACAGGGGAGCATCGAGAAGCTGCTTTAGTAGTTGAAGATTTTTTAGTTCAGATGGAACTGCCTATTAATGCTGATACTCAAATGGCTGCATTAACACGTGTTGTAAATCTACGAGAGGATGCCTTAGAACAGGTTTTTCAAAAAGAAGGTTTTTCTGAAGAACAAATTGTTGAGAAGAAAGCGCTGGCGTATCTGTTTGTTAGAGATATGCATTTAAGCAGGCATGAGTACTTAATAGCTTGGATAAAGTCTGAAAATCTTTTAACACCTTTTTATCAAAAGCTTTTAGAAGGGGTTCACTTGATTGGTGAAGCCATGAGTTATTGGCAGTTTGCGTGGACAGCAAAAATTATTAATGGTGTAAATCGTGATTTATTGAAAGAATATAATGGTGATGAACAAGCTATTTTTAAAATGTTACGAGAGAAAAACCTTTTAGATGTAGATCCTTATGGTCAAGTAGGAGATAGATGTTATTCTGTTTTAGAAAAAGATGCTGAGGGTGACTATCGTTCAGTTGCGTACAGTGTGGCTTTTCCTGATGAAGTGGCTCAGGTTGTTTCAGCTATTGAAGACTTAGTAGAAGAACTGTCTATGGTTGATGACAAGGTCTTTAATCAAAAAGCTGAATGGGTTACTTATTTAATTGCGATTAAAAGAGCATTTGCTCAGCCCCAACCTCGAAAACTCATTGGCTATTGGGCAGATGTAGATAGAGCTTGGATGCGTATTACCACTCCTTTACAAATTGGACATCCTTTAGAGTATTATGAAGACCATTTTAGAAAAGCTGTGGCATTAGAATGGGATTTACGTATTGTTAATCCTAAGTTACAAAGCTCTTCAAATACAAGGGAAAATATTAAAGCATTTTCGTCTAAACTTGCAGAAAAAATTGAAGGTGAAGTGGAAGAGACTATTTCCAAAAATATGAATCAAGTAGATGAAACACAGTTGTATATTGGTCAGCCAGTACTTTATTATGCTGCTGAGTTAAATGGACTTTTTTCTGCACAAGTTGTGCCTAATGATGAACAAGTCTCAGCCGAACTTGGTAAGAAAATCTTTGCTTATGCTGACTTTGTACTGGAAAGTAAAAAAGCTAAACCTATGATGCAACTTTCGGTTGATACCTTTGGTTTAGAGTTTGTAGAAGAGCAAAGAGCATTGCTAGGAAAGAAACCTGAGCTTTGGCAGAAAGTTTATGACACATCAACCATTGGTCATGAGTTTGGTCATGTACTTTGGATAGATTCAGATACAGAAATGACGATGAATGAAAATGGTCAGTTTAAGAACATTGAGGAGTTTAAAGCCACAGCAGGTGGGCTCATGGCATTTTTTGAAAATGAAGATGAGGAACTTAAAAAACATATGATTGATGACTTGGTATCTCGTTCTGTAGGTTTGATGGCTTGGAGAGAAGTAGGAGAGGTATTACCTTATTATTGTGAAGGATTAATTCATCTAAGCATTTTGTTTGCTTCAGGAGTAATCACTTATGAAGATAAAATTGTAATAGACTATGATAAATATGATGAGATGAAGAAGTGCTATATTGACGCGTATAGTCTCTTAGCTCAGCATTACATAGATAGGGAAGATGCTTCTTTATATTTGGCACAATATACTCAGAAAAAAGAGGGAGTATATTTACCAGTAGAGAAGACCATTGTTGATTTTGTTGAAAGGTTTTATGAACAATATCAATCGATTGGTCAGAAAGTTTATACGAACTAAATATTAAGGTATGATTGAGTGCTTAATAAAGTCACAAAGACATCTAAACTCACGGTTCTTAGTTAGGTGTTTCATGTATTGAGCATAGGTCATATCTTTTTCTTGTAAATGCGATTCTAAGAAACCAAGTGCAGCACTAATATCTATGTCATGTTCAATTTCTGATAGAACACGATATAGGGCTTCAATTTCCTCAATGACTTTATCGGGTGCTTGTTTTCCATAAGATACATAAGAGATAATTTTATTATCTCTGTCCTTTTGTGGCTTAATGGTCATAAGCGTCCAGTAATATTCTCCGGTATTTGTTTGGTTTTTAATAACGGCTTGAATGGGCATACCCTGTTCAATAATAGACCAAATAACACGAAAAATTGTTTGGGGCATATCAGGATGTCGTACAATGCTATGAGGTTGTCTTATAATTTCCGAACTTTTAAAGTCATTTACTTCTAAAAATGTTGGGTTACAGTAAACTATATTTCCCTCAGTATCTGTACGGCTAACAAGAACTTGTTGGGTAGCACACTTAATTTCATGTTTTACTCTTTTTAATTTGCTCATAGCGTTAACCTTTTAGTCTAAAAAATATATATTATTTTAATATTATACTTTGTTAGTAATTATTAGAAGTTTAAATATCTAAGTTTAATTCAATTGGACAATGATCACTTCCTAAAACTTGATCTAAAATATCAGCTGAAATTATTTTATCTTTTAAATCATCTGAAACAAAAAAGTAGTCGATTCTCCAGCCTACGTTTCGTGTTCTTGCCCCTGCACGATAGGACCACCATGAATAACGTTCAGTAGCCTCTTTACCATGTACGTGTCTAAAGGTGTCAATGTACCCAGCGTCTAAAAGTTTGTCCATCCATTCACGTTCCATAGGTAAAAAACCTGAAGTTTTTTCATTGGCTTTTGGGCGTGCAAGGTCAATGGCTGTATGTGCTGTATTGACATCTCCACAAACGATGATGGACTTTCCTGCTGCTTTTAATGCATTGATATGTTTTAAAAAACGCTCATAAAATTCCATTTTGTACTCTAAACGTTCTTCATTTCTTTGTCCATTTGGAAAGTAAACATTAAAATAGGCAATGTTGTCAAAATGGTATTCATTAATGCGCCCTTCATTTAAGATGTCTACCGTAGGACAAGTACAAGTAAATGTTCCTTCTTTATCGGTATAGAGTGCTACACCAGACTGACCTTTTTTAATAGAGGAGTTAATATTCTCAACTGTATAAGTACGTTCAAAAATAGTTTCTGGGATTTGAGAGGCTTCAGCTTTAATCTCTTGTAAGCCCAAAAAATCGACATTGTGTTCATCTATCCATTTAAGTGCTTCTTTTTTTTCTACAGCACGAATTCCATTAACGTTCCAAGATATAAAAGTTGTTTTTGCCATGAGTATTTCCTTAATTTTCTGTGAAATAATAGCAAATTAATGGTCAAGTAATAGTTAGCTTGAACTTATAAGTTAGATGATATTATTCATTATAATATATTACAGTGAATAAATATAAATTTTGTTTCATTTTAAGTCAATTCATATTTTTACTAAAAAGAAGCTGATGAGTTTATCTATTTATTTTACTGTTGTGTTATGATGGAAATAGGTTAGCTGTTATAATGTTAAAAAAACTATTGGGAGTTAGAAATGGAGAAAACGTTAAAAAATGAGACAAGTGTCATGAAAGTAGTACTTACAATTTTTGTAATGTTACTGCTGTTATTTCTTGCAAGAATGATTTATAATGTAACTGGTTATGTTGGTCAAATGGCAGAAAGTGTTGATAACATGTCTAGTGAGCTTGTCATTATTCGAAAGAAAATTGCTAATATGAATGATGGTGTGCAGGCAATGAACAGTGGTGTTGTTACTATGAATACCTATATGGAACGAGATATTAAGTCCATGAGTAGTTCCGTAGAAAGTATGAGTTCAAGTGTTGGTCAAATGAAAACAGAGATGAACAAGGGAGTTGACCAGTTAACACCAATGGGTATGGCAAAATCTTTCATTCCTTAATTATTTATAACATAAATTGTTTTATAATATTAAAATTTAAGCAACTTTAGGGTATAGTGACTTATATAATCACAAAAGGAACTATTATGTTAAAGTATGTACTTGTATTCTTAATGTTAGGAATTGGTTTTTTGAATGCCACTGAGGTTCAAAGCATAGAAAAGTTAGAAGCTCAAAAAAAAGCTTTAGAATTAAAGTTGGAAGCTTATGCGCTTAAAAAGAAAATTATTGAAATGGAAATATTTTTTGAGAAAAATAGAGTAGAAAAAGAAGAGAGAATGGAAAGAGAAAAAGCACTGATTCAATTCAAAAATGACATCAGTGCGAACCGTAAACAAGGTAAGCTTAATAATTATCATTATAAGGGATAAGCTTTAAGTCCAAAAACCGTATAATTGGCTTAAAAAATAAAGCTTCTAATGCAAAAAAAAAATAGTCAATTTACACTTAAATCTTATTTGGATTTAGCACAATTATTAAAACACTATAAAGGGAACCATGAAGAGAACAGAGTTTTTGCCTTGGCTCAAAAGAGTAAAGGTCTAAAACTTGTCTCTTTATGGATGAACAAGAACCTTTATCGTGTTGTCGATGAGTTGGATTCATCGAAGTATCTTCATTATTTGACACTCCTTACTTCTCTCTTTGGTTTTACAGTACTTTTAGTCGGTTTCTTTACAGGGTTTACACTGCTTTCTTATTCGGGAAAAGAGCCTGTAAATGTTATATATTTACTTTTAGTGATGGTTGGATTACCTCTTTTAAGTATGGGGTTGACTGTACTTTCAATGTTTAGTGGGAATCTAGGAGCAAGTTTTTTTAATCATTTTTCCCCCTTGTATTATTTAGAAAAAGTTATTAATTTTTTGCCTTTTGCACGAAAGATAGATTTTTCAGAGTTACCATTTTCAGCTACTTTAAGTAAATGGATATTTTTACAACGTTTACAATTTTTCTCTTTTCTTTTTGCTTTAGGACTCTTTTTCTCATTGGTATTAACCATTGTTTCTAAAGATATTGCTTTTGCATGGAGTTCTACCTTAGAGATTGATCCAGTTGCTTTTCAAGGAGTGTTGGCAACATTGGCAACACCTTGGCAGAGTTTTTTCCCTTCGGCTGTTCCTTCTTTGGAATTAGTAGAGGTCTCTCATTATTTTAGATTGGGTGAAAAACTCGATGCGAATATGGTACAAAATGCAGATAAATTAGGGGCATGGTGGAAATTTTTAGCCATGGCTACTTTGACGTATGCAATACTTTTACGATTGTTACTTTGGTTTGGAATAGAGCTAGGATTTAAAGTGCAACTTAAAAAAGAAATTTTGGTGTTAGAAGGTGTAAAAAAGTTGCTTAGAGAATTTAAAACACCTTTTGTATCAACGCAATCAAAAAAACTTGAACAGCATTTAGAAATAAAAGAGAAACCTACTCTTCCTGCATCACAAACATTAGCAGATAAGTATGCTTCCTTAGTAGCATGGAACTATACGGATAAGGAACTTCTTTTATTGCAAGACCATAATAAAATAAAAGTAAAGAGTATGGATGTGCTAGGGGGAAGAAATTCATTTTCCCAAGATAAACTTATTGTAGATAAGTTAAAAGGTAAAGTACTGTTTTATGTAAAGGCTTGGGAACCACCAACAATGGATTTTATAGATTGTTTAGCTGATGTTTTAGAAAAAGATGAAGTGACTAAAGTTGAAGTTTGCCCTTTAGGTACTTCAACTGAAAACTACTCTTCTAAAGAGAGTGATATCGAAGTTTGGTTAAAGAAATTAGAGAAGCTAGATTGTGATAAATTAGAGGTGATAGATGTCTAATTATCCAAAGTTTGCTGTCGTTGGTCATCCTAACAAAGGAAAGAGTAGTATTGTTGCTTCTTTGGCATTGGACAATTCTATTCAGATTGGAAATACTCCAGGAACAACACAGATAAAAAGAGGGTTTCCTTTAACGGTTGATGGAGAAGTAGTTTATGAACTTTTTGATACCCCTGGATTTCAACGAGCAAGACGTGTGTTTGCATGGCTTGAAGAGCATGGAGATGTTTCAGCTGACAAACGTATAGATATTGTAAGACAATTTGTTTTTGAACATAAAGAATCAAATAAATTTAAAGATGAGGTAGAACTGCTTGAGCCTATTTTGGCAGGTGCAGGAATTATCTATGTGGTTGATGCTTCAAAACCTTATGGCGCTGAATATGAAGTAGAGATGGAAATTTTACGTTGGTGTGGACAGCCTTCTATGGCAATTTTAAACCTTATTGGCGATGAAGATTACCGAGAAGATTGGACACGTGCTTTGGGTCAGTATTTTAGGTTAGTACGTACCTATAATCCCATTACAGCTGGACATGAAGAGCATCTTGAATTACTTGAAGGGATGGCACAGCTTAAAGAAGAGTGGACAAAGCCCATAAAAAAAGCCATTGGTGTTTTAGATGACCTTTATGACCAAAAAATAAATAACAGTGTCAGTACTATTGTGGACTATATGGTTGAAGTACTCTCTTTTATTCACAAAGAGAAAATAAAAGGTGAAGAAGTCTCAGACGAAGAATCAGAGCGTGCAAAACGTTTTTATCGTGAAAAGATTGTTCGTTATGAGTCGGAAGAGAGAGTGAAAATTCAGACCATCTGGAATCATCTTAATGTACAAAAACATGAAGGTGAGTTGGATTTGGATGCCGTAGGCTTGTTTTCTGAAGAGTCAGCTTCTATTTTTGGATTGAGTCAAAAAGAGTTAGTTATTACCGGTGCTTCAGCTGGTGCAATCACTGGGGCTGGATTTGACTTGATGACAGCTGGACATACTTTACTTTTAGGTTCCATCATTGGTGGTGTGGTTGGTGGTGTAGGGGCAATGTTTGGCTTTGACAACTTATATGAGGTGAAAGTCTTAGGACAGACCATCGGTAAACGAGAGTTAACGGTAGGTCCTATGCAAAACTTGAATTTTCCTTATGTTTTGTTAGGACGTTCCCTTTATCATGCTTCGGTCATTGCGAAGCGTTCACATGCGAAGCGTGATGATTTAAACTTGGAAAACACTTCATTTACAGAAAAAGTAATGGATGCTTCAACAAGAAAAGAGTTGGAGAAAGTTCATGCTAAACTGCGTAAAGGCGACGAACTTGAAAAAGAAGAATTAAGTGCTTATCAAAAGATTATACGTGAATCTTTTTTAAAGTTATTGGCTTAGACAACTACTCTTTCAATATCAGCATCTAATTGGGTCATAATCTCATAAGAGATTGTTCCTAACTGTTTTCCAGCATCAAGTGCATGGTTAAAAATGCAAACTTCTTTTTTAGTACTCTCTAAAGAGACATAATCCATAGAAACTCGTCCTAATAGAGGTAGGTTTTCAGCTATGACAAATGGTGCGAGTGTAGTTGAACGCATCCATCCATCTCCATAACCCAAGTCATAGGTTGAAATATTCATTTTATGAGCTGCAATATAAGTTCCCCCATAACCAACTCTTTGGCCTTTTTCTAATGTTCGTGTAGCTACTTTGTTTGCCCAAAGTGAAAGTACAGGCTTTAAATCTAAAGTGTTATAGATTTCAGGAAGTTCAGAGTATCCATAAGCTCCAATACCTAAACGAATAAACTCTTCACCTTCACAAGGTAAACGTAGAGCAGAAGCAGAATTAAAAGCATGAAAACGTATTTTTTTGTTCGATAAAATCGAACCTACAGTTTTTTTGATTTCTTCAAACACTTTTCTTTGCCAAAAAAGTTCGCTACTCAGTTCATCAGCTGAACGGTTATGAGTCATCACGCCTTTTAGAATCAAGCCTTGTTTTTCTATCAGTTGTAGTGCTTGTTCCAGCTCTTCAAAAGCAATACCATTTCGGTGCATGCCTGTGTCTACTTTTAACTCTACAATTGAACCTTTTTGAGCATTACTAATGTCTGCTAAAGAGTTTAGGGTAAAGGAACATTTATCATCCACAATGGCGTGGTCACCAAGTACTAAAATTTGTTTAAAATAAGGCTTTATAATCTTTGCTTCATTATAGCTACGAACCACAGCCTGTGTAAGACCAAACTCTTGTGACAATTTTGCCATGAGTTCTAACCCATGTCCATAAGCATTGTCTTTTAGGACGATGCCTAT
>CACVAR010000082.1 GCA_902727905.1 uncultured Sulfurovum sp.
AAGTCTCTTTTCACCATGTGATCCAAATATAATAGCATTCAAAACTACGCCTTTTTTTCGGATAATATTAAATTGCTTCTGTCTATTTGCTTATATTTTAAGTTATTTATATAACTTCAGCAAATATAGTAATATTATTAATTATAAATAAAATTATAAATTTAATTTATAATTTTAAGAATAAAAAAGTACTAATATATCTCCTTAACGCCCAATAGCCAAAGCATAAAGTACCATACCCTCTTGCTCCACAAAAGCATTAACCTCATCATCATAATAAGCGCCTATACCTGAACATCCTATATTTAGATACGATGTAACAGCATAAAGTCTTTGTCCTATTATCCCTGCTTTTTGATACAAGGCTTGATAATTCTTCGCTGTAGAAAGTAAGAAAAATGTCATGGCACCTTGGGTTCCTAAAGAGTACTGCTCCAAACAAAGATACCCAGCCTTTTGACTAAAGTCAGCATTCTTAAGTAACTGACCATTATGGTAAAGTCCTATGGGCATATTTTGTACACGGTTCAGTACCACAAAAAGTTCCACCTCTTCATCACAGTCTGAAGGTATGGGTTCTGTTAATGCTTCCATAATTCGTGTATAGTGTAGTTTTGTAATGGCTTGACCTTCAAAGCCACGTTGAGAACGACGTGCCACAATACTCTCTTTTAAACGTGTCTTCTCATAATATAGATTGGCTTTTTCGTGTTGAGGTTGCTTCTCTAAAAGATACGATGTCTGTTTATAAGCAAGTTCCATCATCTCATTTTCTTCAAAAGTTCCAGACCCCTCTGCATAAGCTAGTTCAAACTGCACAGCTTCAACTTTTTCTACTAAAGGGGTAGCTACTGAAGCGCCTGAAAGGAAAACTTCACGTCCAGCAGAACTAGCATGAGAAAAACCAAATAGTTTATTGAGTTTTTTACGTTCTATGTCATACTTCATACTGGTAGAATGAGGAACTAAAAGTGCAGCATGTTCTATGCTTCCCAACACATGTCCAGCATCAAGTAAACAGTAACGAAAAGCCCTATTTCTGTATTTCCAAGAAGACCTATAATAGACAGCTGAAACTAAAAAAAGTAACCCTTTCATAGCTGTTTCATAGCCCATATAAGGTTCTATTCCCTCTGAACCTTCTAAAACATGTAATAAAACAGCTCTATTACTAGCAACTTCATAATGGTATATACCATCATCAAATCCCTCAACTCCACGTGCTTGAAAATAAAGCTCATTAGGATACAAAGCCCCTGCTGAAGGATTCACACGTAAATAACGATGCGTCCCATGAGGATAATACTTTTTAGTAGAAATAGATGCCGTATAGTAGATAACCCCATGCCAAGGGTTATTTTTATCTAACTCAGTTTTTTTAAAACTATCAGGGTAGTTTTTATAAGTAGAAGGCTGTAACGCCCAATCCATTTGATTTGGATTTGACCGAACAGAGTAGTAGGAGTGTTTTGTCTCTTTGTGATACCAATACATGCCAAAACTCCTTGTAATTTTTTTGGCATAGTATCATATTTTATTAGTCATTGCTAGTATGGAAATTCTCATCACAGATTTCCAATTTCGAGTAGTCGCATTTACTTTTAATTTATTCTCTAAAAAATTATTGTTTAATTTCGTTTTTCCATAACCATTGGGACAGTATAAATAAGCTTCTTTACCCAATACCACCAACTGTTCAGGTGCTTTTACATAAGTCATGAGTTCAACAATATCTTCTTCTTTGGGCAAAGCATCTAAAAACGTTATCATAATCTTGGTGGCTTTATCCACTTCCAAATCAAGTTTAGTATAGGGGCAAGATTTTATAATGTTTTCAAAGTCAGCTATTTGCCGTATTTGAACCAGTACTTCAAACCCATCTTTATCAAAAATAGCCTTTTGTATCTCTTCTACAAGTGTTTCAGTATTTTTATCAGTGTTAAACACCACATTCCCACTTTGAATAAAAGTCTCAACCCTCTCTAAACCTAAAGACTCATACAGAGCCTTTAAATCGCTCATAAGAATTTTCTTATGACCTCCTACATTAATGCCTCTAAGGAGGGAAATGTATGTTTTAGTTTTCATTGTCTCTGAGGACTTAACAACACCCAGAGTTAGGAGTCGTTGAAAACATACCAACTTTAGGGCTACAACAAGCATCTGATGATTCAGACTCTTCCATACCATAGACTTCTATGTCATCCATAGAGTGGTAGTTTTCCCACATATTACCAGTAGGATCTTTGACCCAATACTTGTTTGACTCCTTGTAACAACAAGTCGCCCCTTTCTCTTCTTGACCTTTTATACCAGCTTCTTCAAAAGTACTTTGTGCTTTTTCCAAGGCTTCATCACTCTCGTACTGAACGCCTAAATGGTTCACACCTTTTTTATTACCTCTGGTAGAAATGGCAAAGTTTAAACTCAAATCTTCAACAATCCATTGAGCATAATCTTCTTTTACTTTGGTAGCTTCTGCCCCAAATTGTGTGTTATAAAACTGAATGCTCTCTTCAATATTGTCAACCGACATGTGAATGTGTAATTTTCTGCTTTCGCTCATGTTGTTTCCTTTAAATTGCTCACGCTATTTTTGAGATTATACTTAGTAGTTATTAAAATTTTCAAAAAGGAGTACAAAGTTTTTTAAAGAATTCCTATTTCGTTAATAAAATCTCATATCTAAATTCAAGCCTTTGACACACTAATTTTATTTATTTGCTTGATTCTTCCAATCCATCAATTAAACTTTCAAACTCTTTTCTATCTTCTTCTGTTTCATAATCGAACCAAGATTTAATTTCTGAAGTATCGAAGAGGTTATTTTTTAGACCATACAATAATAATCCTCTTAATGGAACAAAAATATCTATATTTTCCTTACCTAATAAAGTTTTATTTTTTGATTTCGGTTCTATTAGTGTATTTAAATAATATGCTAATTGCTTCGGAAATAAAACATTTCTTCCTATAAGAATACTATTAAACATATTATTTGATAATATATTTATATTATCAAAATTAGAATGACTGAAAGTACTTCTATAAAAATTAATATTTTCAAAAGTACAATTCGTAAAATTTGTTTCCCAAAATGTTGAACCAAAAAGTTCTAAATTTTTTAAATTTGAATATGAAAAATCTAACTTAGTAAATGATAAAGTACTCATCCTAAATCTTTCTTTTTGCTTCATATTTATTCCTTTAAAGAACTCTTTAGACCATATTGGAGCAGAATTAAAACTACAATAATTCCATCCTCGAATCATCTCAAACAAATGCTCAGGAAACTCCAACCTCCCATTAAAAAAATCCCTCTCTTCAGGTACATCATCATGTAATAAGTTCACCACAACCAAAGCCAACCATTTGTCCATATCAGTCGGAGAGTCAGAAACCTGTGCATTTTGAAAAACTGTTAACTCATTGTCAAACAGTGCTGTTCTTGTACTTGTTTTTGCTAAAAGTAGTGTTGTTTTAGAGTCTATAATATCTTTAGCCAAAATAATTATTTTTTCTAACTCTTTTTCACCTATAGCCCAATCTTCTAATAACTCTCTGTTAATTGTAGGTGAAGCATTGTCTATCTCTACTTCTTCAAACCACTTTGTATCTATCCGTTCACAGTACAAGTTATTATGTCGGTCACTTGCTAGTGTTGCCATGAGTGGGTAGAGTAACTTACGCTTTTCTAGTACCTCATCGGTTTGTTCAGAACTTACCGAACCTTTTAAAAGCAGTAGTAACTCTTTAAAAAACTCAATAGTCTGTTCCGTAGGTTCACCAAGTATGAGTTTGCTTCTAGCTTCATCGATGTTTGGTTTTTTGTCGATGGCATACTTTATAAACACTTTCAAATAATATTCTGATAAAAGTATTTCTGCAAAGGATTGATGTTGAAAATGAAGTTCATTGTTCTCTTCTCCAAAATAAGAATGGGAAAGAAACTCTATCTCTGTTACTTGTTCTTTTTTATAACGTTCTAGTATTTCTCGGTCACTATCGCCTTTGTTCTCACCATCTAAAACCCTACAAATATCTGCTTTTTTAAGTACCCCTTGTTTTCCCTGTTGTCGTTCATACATCCATAAAGCAGCGATAGAGTGTAATATATTTCTATAGTGTATCTCCTCTTCTTGGTCAATCTTATGCTCTTTATCATCTATGTGTTTTGCTTCTTTGGTTAAGAGGTTTATAAAAGACAAATAAACTCCTATCTTACCAACTTCTAAAAAGTCAACTCGATTTAGAATAAGCTGATAAATCATGTAAGCAAATATGGGTCTTCGTAGCTCTTCTCTCGAAAGTGTTTTGTCATTTAAAAGTTTTTGATAGACAGAACCTGTTGCTGTAAGCTCTTTTAATTTCTCATTGCCTTTCAACGAATGCGAAAGCCAAGTGTCAAACTGCTCTTCTTTAAAACCATAGAGTGAAATGTATTGTGCTACCTCTTCATTATTTTCATTTAAAAGTGTATAAGGTTTATGGGCATAAAGTTCATTTTGTAAAGCTTCTGAAAAAGGTCGTGAAGTAATGATGATTCTATTGTCTCGCCGTCTCTCTTTATCAATGTTCTGAATGTTTTTTATGGAACTTATAACAGACTCAACTCTTGACTTTGTTAGCTCTCCACTCTCATCAAGAGAGTCGACTAAAAAGATGTATTTTCTTTTGCTAAACTCTTCATCATTAATACGAATACCATACTCATCTAGCAAGAAAGCATCGACAACACCCAATGCACCCTCACTAGAATACTTTGAAAAATTTCTAAGGTTAAAGTAAATAGGGAAATACCCTTCTCTAGTTTGTGTATACTCCTTTGCCAACCGAGAAGCATACTGTTTTAAAAATACCGATTTTCCTTTTCCAAAATCTGCAATGGCAAAAAGAATATTTTGTACACAGTCAACATTACACCCACTAAAATATGTTTCTATCAACTCTTCTATGGGTTGTTGCTTCCCTTCTAATTCTTTATGTTTTTCTTTCTCTTTATCTTTATCTTTTGGATGAATCCTTGGTTTACTTTCTTTCTCTAAAAGCTTAGAAACTGCTCTCCATGAAGCATAAGTCTCTTCATAACGTAGCTCTTCTCCCTCTTTAAAGCCTATTTTACGAAGTTCATACATGTCATAAAGTAGTTTTGACTCTTTTTCTTTGAACATAAAAGCTTCTGTATCTTCTTGATGCTTTTCATAATCTTCATCTCCAAAACTCTCTACAATGGTTTTTTCAATATTATCATTAAAATTGCGTTTAAAAGAATCCATAGTTTGAGGATGAGCATGAAAAAGTTGAAGCAGTTTCACCATCTGCTCTTTGACAAAAAGAACAATAGGATGATACTGAGGTGTAAAAATAGTCAAAACTTCATTGGGGTCAAAAGTTACCTGTTCTACATCTAAAATATCCACTAAATGAGAAACAAGTGATTCTCCCTCAGGAATTTGAATTGCCTCTTCGTTAAGAGACGCTATAGATTTTCCAACTTGTAGAAGTGAAGCTTTGAGGTAAGTAGCTGAAGCAAAGTTTTCTAACTTTTGCTCAGTGAGTTTTTCAAAATAAGCATCAATAGTATCTTGTGCAAAAAACCGAATAAGTACACCCACCGTACCTGTAGCATTCGACAAAGTCTCTTGCCCTACTTTGTCAAAGTTATCTTTGACATAAGAACTTGCATTTTTTAATGCATGGGGTAAAACGGTGGCTATTTTCTCTATCTGTTTTTTACTCATTTCTATTTCCTTTTTAGGGAAATATTATAGCATGTATTGAGCTTTTATTTTACATCCTATCAAAATGATAAATCGAATGTTTATCTTTTAACTTCTTATCTTTCCAAGCTAAATAAGAAGCTTTTAAATGACTGTCTTCCTCTGAAAGTTCAAATATCATTTTATGAATATGGTCTTCGTCTGAGTTACAAAGTTCTGTACTCATGTCACAATCGAAAACAAATTTATTATTGGTAGTCTCTTTAAGATTTAACAAAAACTCTGGCTGATTTTGTTTCGCACAATAATGTGTGGCTTTTAATTGCGTACAGTTGGTATACGAGTTACAATGATACATGGTTACCATAGACTTTGCCGTATTTGGCAATAAAACTTCTTCGAGTGTTGCTCCACGACCAATCAATTTATATTTTGTTCCGACTGCCTTGTCATTCCCTACTAAGTGTGCTATAGCCTCTTTTTTATGCGCCCCTGTTGTCCCTATCTGTTCTTCTTCTGCTGAAAGATACCATGAGTCAGAAAGTACAAAACTCATACGCTCGTAAACATCCATAGGTGTTAGTTTTTCAGCTTCTGCTTTTTTTACTTCTTCTTTTGCTTGTAGTGCTGTAAATATCATTGCCCCAACAACGATAAAAAACAATAACATACTTTTCATTATTTTTCCTTATCTAAGTTATTCTTTTTAATTATAACCTATAAATTATTATCTCTCTACTTAATATAAGCTTACTTAATAGGTCTCATTCCAAACCAGACTCAAAACGACGCATTTTTTTCCCATCATTACTGTACATATTAACAGCTTTAAAAGTATACTCTTCTGCCATACCTGATGCATGTCTAAGTTTATAATAAGAAGGACGATTACGTTTTTTACAAAGTTTCATCATCTTTTCTACTTGTTCCTTTGTAGGTTTAAACTCTTCTTGCTCTTCATTTACAAAGACCAAAGCGAAAAGCTTTTCTTCTAATTTTTGAAGTGCTTCACGACTATATTTATTTTCCATCTTGACTCTTTAAGTAATTTAAAAACATATTACGTGCTGCAAAGCCCACAAAAGTTTCTTCTATCTTCTCTGTTTTAGCATTTAAAATATAAAGTGTAGGCACAATACTACTCTTTTTTAAATTCTCAGGGAACTCTTTTTTGTCATAATTTAACATAACAGGTACATGTGTGGCTTTAATTCTTTTGTCAATATGTGTTTGAGACAAAATTCTGTTTTCTAACTTACGACACCAAGGACAATAAGCAGTGGTCATAAAAACCATTATCTTCTTACCTTCTTTTTTTGCTTTTTCTAAAGCTACTTTATAGTTATTTTCATAAGCCATATCTTTGTCAAACGTTTCATGAGTTACTACTTTTTTACTTTTTGAGAACTTTTTATTGTCATCTTTATATTGCGTTGAAAAAGCTTCTAATAATTCCTCTACGGTATCAGCTAAATCATCTTCTAAATCTTCTTTTACATAAGCAAATGAACGCTTCCCTACATAAGAAAGTGCAAAAACTTCTTCTTCACTACCCTTACGTTTTACATACTCTCCAAGTTCTAAAGAAACTCGTACCCCTATGGTATTGCCCACAGAAAACTTAGAGATGATAAAAGCTAAAACACGTGAAGGGTTTCCTCTTGTATTTATGTCTAACTCTAATGCTTGAGCTTGCATCAATGATTTTATGTCATCATTAAAAACCACTAAGTCTTTCCCTTCAGAAATAACAATGGGGTCATAACTGTTAACTCCAGTAAGTACATAAAAGCTTTGTGCCTTTATACTCAGTGTTGCTACAAGTGTTAGTAGTATCAATTTTAAATGTTTCATTTTTTTCCTTTCCACATTATTACGCACTTCTCTTTTAGTACTTAAGCTTTAAAGCACCTATATTAAAAACTGATTTATAAAGTACATTAATTATAGGTAATAGAAACACTCTTATATAAGTTTGATTCCTCGACTACTTAATAATAGTATGAAAATGTTGAAACTAATTAATAAATAACCAATTAAAAATACCTTCCTCTTTCATCCTATCAATTTCCAATATATTACACTCCAAATGTTTATTTTTCCAATTATCTAAATTACCTCTAGGACAATCCTCTACCAATAACCTTCCAATAGCCTCAAAGTTTGAAAGGTTAAATATTTTCTTTAAATCTTCACTTTCCTTATGATTAGTACCTAATAAAAAAACTCTACTCTTATATTTGGTCAAGCATCTAAAAGTAGTTGATGGTTATAGCGATTAATAACAAGATTAACAGAATATTCAAGCTTCTCCCAAGACTTAGAAAACTTAATAGTTTTACGTTGAAGTCGAGCTAAAACCAT
>CACVAR010000083.1 GCA_902727905.1 uncultured Sulfurovum sp.
CAACACTTGCCCCATTCGATACAGCTTTAAGATGAATAGCCAATGTTCCAGCCAATCGTTCTTCGGTTGGGGTAGGAATAATTTTATCAATCAAAGACTTTCTACTAGCACCGACTAAAACTTCACAGCCAAACTTTTTAAAATGTCCCATGTTTTTTATAAGCATTACATTATGTTCTAAAGTTTTACCAAAACCTATTCCCACATCAAGTATAAGATCTCCTCGTTTCATTCCTAAAGACTCACATTTTGTTATGCGTTCTTCAAAAAACTCTGAGACTTCTACCATTACATCTTCATAAGTAGGATTGTCTTGCATATTTTGTGGTGTTCCCTGCATATGCATAATACAAAGTTTAGCATCATGCTCTACAGCGAGTTTTACTACCTCATCATTAGCAGCACCTGTAATGTCATTTACAAAATTAAAACCTGACTCTAATGCATAACTAATAACAGAAGGGGTATAAGAATCAATGGAAAAAGAAACTTCTTCATAGAGCTTTTCTAATTTAATAGCATCACAAATATCTTTAATACGTTCTAGCTCTTCTTCTTGACTCACTACATCAGCATTTGGTCTACTTGAAACAGCACCTATGTCAATAATTTTTGCACCATCAGCTATCATCTGCTTGATTTGTTTAATAGCATCACCTTTCACAAACCTAGAACCAGCAAAAAAACTATCATCATTAGCATTAATGACCCCCATTATTCGAATGGGATACTCTTTAATTTTTAAAAATTCTTGTAACTCTTGAGCCAATTTTTTCAATCCAAAAGGTTGTGCCAACTCTTTTTTAGACAACACTTCCATATGTTTACGCGTTCCCACTAAAAGACAATCATAAGTCTCTTTTTCACAAGTAATTACCCCTGAAGGAGTAGCCAATTCAGCACCAATACTCAAAGCATCTTGTTTCAAGATATTCGCTGCTGGTGTTTTTAAATCTTTGATGAAAAAGTAGAGTAATTCCATTTTTTTCGCCATAATAGAGACTCCCCCACCATGGACTTTTAAATCTTTTAAAAACTTCTGCTTATCATTTATCTCATTCAATTGGTAGATATTCATCCTATCTCTTTTTCTTCGCTAAGAGTTTTAAAAGTAAAACATTTAAAACAAAAGTAACCGGAGAACCAACATCTAGAGCTTTAACACAGTCTGAAAAAACTTTTAATGTACTTTCATCTAAATTATATTTTTCAGACTTCATCGCATTCAATGAAATTTTTTCTACTAAAACTCTACATTCTGCACTTGAAATACGTGTATTCTCTTGAACAAACTCATACACTTTCGCAAGATTCAGATTTTCTAAATCTAAAGAAAAAGTTTCTTCTATAACGTTGTCATGTAAAAGCGTTATGGGCAGACGAGATTGAATGGTGTCAAGTAATGCAGACTTGGACTCGGTAATTAATATAAAGGCTTTGTTACGTGGGGGTTCTTCTAAAATTTTTAGTAATCGATTTTGAGAAACATCAGAAAATTTTGGGGCTATTAGTATAATGTAATTTAAATTCTCAGAAGCAATATATGCTTTTTCTATGACATTTTGAGCATGTTCAACCAAAAACTCTTTTGGCTTACCTTTGTCATCTTCACTTCTTATAACAGTAAAAAGTTCAGTTGTTCTTTTAGCTTCTAACGCTTTCAAAACAGCATCAGCTTGATGTGTTATGATAATTCCAGAAGCCAAATGCATAGACTAGTCCAAACTTATGTCGCCAAATAGTGAAGCATCTATGGTTTTATTAAAAAGTTTAAAAAGTTGAATCAATTTAATATCCAATGAGGAACCAGCTTTTTTCAAGTAAAAAGAGTTAGGAACATCTCCATCAATAATCCATAAAAGATTCTCATCATTTCTAAATGCAAATTTAGAATAAATACTTTCGGCTGAACCAATATACCAAATAAAATAACCATTAGGATAAGAGATTTCTAACATATCTTCAAGTAAATCTAACTCTTGTGTATTTTTCATCTTAACAAGATTAGGAAACATAGACTTTAAAGTATAAACAGGTAGAAATGGTCGTTCATTTTGCAGATTATTAATTTTAGAGGCAACATACTTTGCGTACCATGATTGTTTATCATCCGTTAAAAGAAGTATGGTTTGACCTTCAATAATCTTGCTGACAGCGTTCTGAACAACTGGAACCCAATCATATCGACACTCTTCCATCCATGAAAAAGAGGAATCTTCTTCTCGAATGGTATCAAGTGTCCAGCTTAAAATTGGTGCCATTGAACTACTTGTCTAAATTATAAGCAGCATGTAAAGTACGTACTGCAAGTTCTGCATATTTCTCTGCGACAATCATAGAAACTTTAATCTCTGAGGTTGAAATCATTTCAATATTGATATTTTCTTTAGCCAAAGCACAAAATGCTGTAGCAGCCACACCAGCATGAGACTTCATTCCCACACCAACAACAGACACTTTACAAACAGAATCATCTAAGTCCATACTACCAATGTCATGATCAAATGCTTCCATAATTTCTCTTGCATTATCTATTTCAGAAGCTGGAACGGTAAAGCCTAGATTGGTTGCGCCTTGTGTTGAAGCATTTTGAATAATCATGTCAACATTTACATTTTTCTCTGCCAATGTTGAAAAAATTTCAGCAGCAATGCCAGGTTTGTCTGAAACCTCTCTAAGGCTTACTCTTGCTTGATTTCTATCTACGGCTATACCACTTACTAAAACTGCTTCCATCTCTTCTGTCTCCTCACCAATTACTGTTCCCTCTGCATCTGAGAATGAACTTTTTGCTATCATCTTTACATTTAATTTTTTTGCTAACTCTACTGAACGATTTTGTAAAACCTTTGCTCCTAGTGAAGCCAGTTCTAACATTTCATCATATGAAATAAAATCCATTTTTTTTGCTTTTGGCTCAATACGTGGATCTGTAGTATAAATACCATCTACATCAGAATAAATCTCACAAGCATCAGCATTTAAAGCACCTGCAACAGCAACAGCTGAAAGATCAGACCCCCCACGCCCTAAGGTTGTTACTGAACCAGTAGCATTAATTCCTTGAAAACCAGAAACAATTACTACTTTCCCAGCAGCAACCTCATCTTGCATTGCTTTAGGGTCAATGGATTCAATTCTTGCATAGGTATGTTCATCATCTGTTAAAATTCCAGCTTGACGACCAGTCATGGCTATGGCAGGAATACCTTTCTCTTCTAAAGCAATAGCTAGTAGTGCAGCTGTCACACGTTCACCAGAACTTAATAGCATATCCATCTCACGCTTAGAGGGATTGTTTGAGAAATGTTTTGCAAAGTCTGTAAGCTTGTTTGTCTCACCACTCATTGCTGAAACAACCACAACAA
Organism: uncultured Sulfurovum sp.; assembly: GCA_902727905.1. Lineage (GTDB taxonomy): Bacteria > Campylobacterota > Campylobacteria > Campylobacterales > Sulfurovaceae > UBA1140. Next base: position 3,369 of record CACVAR010000083.1, read on the forward strand.
TATCATCACCGGCTTCTTTTGCTTTCGCTACTCTATTTGCTACATTTCCAATACGTTCTAAGTCACCAACACTTGTTCCACCGTACTTATGCACTATTAACATCGACTATATGTCCTTCTTTTACAAAATGGTCTATGACACGTCTATAAACATGTCGTTTAAAATAAGTTGCTTTACGTAGCAACTGTTTATACTCTACATAATTGTAGTCTTCAAATTCTGGTTCATGGTAACTCTCAAGATCAATCTTTGCATCATCCCGTAATTTAACTAAAAAATATTTTTGTGTTTGTCCATCAAATGGATACATTTTACGAGACTTTCCACCTTTTGGAAAATCATAAGAAATCCAATATGGATATTCTGCAATTATATCAACAGCACAACATCCTATCTCTTCCTCTAACTCTCGAATCAAAGCTTCAGCAGGTGTTTCACCTTCGTCAATTCCACCCTGAGGAAATTGCCATGTGTTCCGAACATCGGAACGTTTACCTAAAAAAAATTCACATTTCTGTGGATAATTTGAAGAGAGTATAACAGCTGCGACATTTGGGCGATATCGCTTTTCTGTCTGCATTTTTATTACTCTTCTTTCATCATTATTTCGCTAAAATTCTAACAAAATCCTCATTAATGGTCGGTGAAAATTGCTCTTATATATACATATCCCTTATTGTGACTCAAAGTGTCATTACTGTTCATTTAACTCCTATGTTGACAAATTTGATACGCGCAAGGATTATATGATTTCTTTAGAAAAGCAATTAAAATATGAATTAAAACATTTTAATGTTCAGGCGAATGAAATCGAAACCATTTTTATAGGTGGAGGAACACCCTCTACTGTTAATCCAGAACTTTATAAACCCATCTTTAATATCTTGAAACCTTTACTGAAAAAAGATGCTGAAGTAACTTCAGAAGCGAATCCAAACTCTGCTACAAAAGAGTGGCTTCAAGGCATGTATAATTTAGGTGTAAATAGAATCTCATTTGGTGTACAAAGTTTTAATGAAAGTAAACTCAAAGCCCTTAACAGAGCTCATTCACCAGAACAAGCCAAATTAGCCGTAGAAACTGCCTCTAAAATTGGTTTTCAAAACCTCTCACTTGACCTCATCTATAACTATAAAGGTGACACAGAAGAACTTTTAAAACATGATATTAATGAAGCATTTAAACTCCCTATTAATCATATATCTGCTTATGAACTCACCATTGAAAGTGGTACAAAGTTTGCCTCTACACCAACCGTTCGACAAGAAGATGATGAACTGGCTTTTTTTGTTGCTAGAGAAATTACATCAAGAGGTTTTAAGCACTATGAAATTTCAAACTTTGGAACGTACCAAAGTGAGCATAACAAAGGTTACTGGAACTTAAAAAACTATATGGGTGTTGGTTCAGGTGCTGTTGGTTTTAAACAAAATATTCGCTACTATCCAAACACAAACATTGATGCCTATATCAAAGAGCCTTTAACAATTGAAGAAGAACCTTTAACCGATGAGGAACTATTAACTGAAAAACTATTTTTAGGACTACGTTCAAACATAGGGATTCATGAAAATATTTTAGATAAAGAAATGCAAAAACGTGCTAACTTTTTAGTTGAAAAAAAGAAACTGATAAAAGAAAATACAAACTATAAAAACCTAAATTATTTTATAGCTGATGAGCTTGTATTGTATATTTTAGGTTAATTTAGCTACTTCCGATAGTAGTAAATCCCCTTAAAGTATCTCCCTCTTAATCTTTTATAGGTAAAATACAATAATTAACAAAAAAGGGATGCCTATATGTTTGGATTAGGTTTTATGGAAATACTCTTTATTGCGATAGTTGCAATAATCTTTTTAGGACCAGATAAGTTACCTGGTGCTATGGTTGACATAGCAAAATTTATTAAAAGTGCAAAAAATGCCATTACTGATGCAAAGCAATCTTTAAATGAAGAAGTAAACCTTGATGAACTAAAGCGTGAAGCATTAGGGTATAAAGAACAACTCGATAAAGCAACAGAAGAGTTACAAGGTTTTAAAAACTTGAATCCGATGAATGACCTTAAAGAAGCTGCTGATTTAGGTTCTGTCAAAGATAATTTTGAAAGACTAACACAAAGAGAACCTGAGGCAGAAGGGACACAAGTTGAAGCAAAACAAAGTGAAGAGATTACCTTTAAAAAGAAGACCGTAAGTGACCCAACACTTGGAGAAGTGAAAAAAGAGAATAAAGCACTAAAAAAAGAAGCTAAAAAGAAAGTTGAAGAAGACCAAGCAGGTGACAACTAATGTTGGCTGAAATCAAACCTCACTTAGCTGAGCTACGTAAACGTTTAAGTCTTTCAGTTGCCTCTATTATTGTAGCCTTTATCATTGCTTTTATCTTTCATAATCCTATTTTAACATGGATTACAGCACCACTAAATGAAGCACTTACCGAAGTAGGTAGAATTGTTAATGCTCAAGACAAAGCTACTTGGCATTTAGACCCAGTAGAAAATAATGAATCTAATGAGTCTAACATCAGTATAAATTTACCAAAAGAAGTTCCTACTTCTGCTGAAGAAGCTGCAGCCATAAAACTAGAACGTGCTTTAAGAAAAGCTGCTACTGTTGCTAGCGATGAACTTTCTCTTTTATTAAAAGATGCTGCTTTAGCAGCTAAAGAGTTAAAAGAAACACTGGTTGGGCTGAATGAAAATATTGACAAGTCTACCTTTGATGGACAAGTTACAACACACCAAGTTGGGGGAGCATTCTTCGTTGCTTTAAAAGTTTCATTTTTTGCTGGTCTCTTAGGTGCTTTACCTTTTGTCCTATACCAGCTCTGGCTCTTCATAGCCCCTGGTCTCTATGCCAATGAAAAGAAAATGGTTACTCCTTTTGTAGTAGGTGGATCATTTATGTTTGCTGTGGGTGTACTTTTTGCCTACTACGTCGTTACCCCTTTTGGTTTCCAATTCTTAATTACCTTTGGTTCTTTCCTCTATACACCACTCATTAACATTGAGGACTATGTTGGATTCTTTACTAAAATTATGATGGGCTTTGGTATTGCATTCCAGTTACCTGTAATAGCCTATTTCCTAGCTATACTGGGTATGATAACTGACAAAACCATGAAAGACTTTTTCAAATATGCTGTTATTATCATCTTTATCTTGGCTGCACTTTTAACCCCACCAGATATTTTAACACAGCTTCTTATGGCTACCCCATTGATCTTACTCTATGGTCTTTCTATTCTCATTGTTAAATATGTTAATCCTCATGACTATGATGACGATGAAGATCCAGAAGAAGAGAAAGAACTTTTACCCAACAAAAAGTAAAAAATGAATAAAGAACTACTAACTTCTAGCTATGACTATGAGCTTCCAGCTCATCTCATAGCACAACATCCTGTACAACCTCGTGACCATGCTAAGCTTTTTGTTTATGACAGAAAAACTGACACCATTACCCATACCATTTTTAAAAACCTTTTAGACTTTTTACCCAATGACTGTGATGTGTTTTTAAATGATACCAAAGTAATTAAAGCACGTATTTTTGGTAAGAAAAAAACAAATGAGCATGGACAAGGTGGAGGAAAAGTAGAACTTCTTTTTAACAAACCTATCTCAGCTCATGAATACCTAGTAATGATAAGAGGAAAAGTACAAATAGGTACTGAACTCTTTTTTGAGCAAGATTTAGTTGCGACTGTTACAAAGTTCAATGAAGATGGTTCAAGGATTGTTACTTTCAAACATAAAGACAAAGAAATTCGATTTGAAGAGTTAGTACAAGTTTTAGATGAGATAGGACATATTCCCCTACCCCCTTACATGCAACGTGAAGACAAAAAAGAAGATGAGACAGACTACCAAACACTTTTTGCTAAAAATGCAGGGGCAGTCGCAGCCCCAACAGCTTCTTTACACTTTACACCAGAGCTATTTGAAGCATTTACCAATAAATACAATACGCATAAAATAACCCTACATGTGGGAGCAGGAACTTTTAAACCTGTTGAAGTAGAGGAGATTTTAGAGCATCCTATGCACTCTGAGTTTTTTGACATACCAGAAAAAAGTGCTGAAGTTTTAGAGGGGGCTAAACCTATCTTAGCTGTAGGAACAACCGTAACAAGAACAGTAGAATACTTTGCCAGAACAGCAAAAACTTCTGGAGAGTGTGACTTGTTTTTAAATCCTGCTAACAAACCACAAAGGGTCAGCCACCTTTTGACAAACTTTCATTTACCAAAAAGTACCCTCATTATGTTAGTGTCTGCATTTGTAGGGAGAGAAAAAACTTTAGAGCTTTATCATGAAGCCATAGAGAAAGAATATAGGTTTTTTTCTTATGGTGATGCAATGTTAATAATTTAAACAAAGCTAGTCTAGCATTATAATTTTTTGATATAATAGACTTCTTGTATAGCCCTATATTGATAAAAAAGGAATCACCATGTCTATAGCCAACCTACTAAACTATACCTATGAAGACTATAAAAATTGGGAAGGTGACTGGGAACTTATAGATGGAACTCCTATTTCAATGGCTCCAGCTCCAATGAGAATTCATCAAGATATAGCAACTGAGCTAATTTTTTTACTAAAAAACTCTTTAGAAAAGAATGAATGCCCAGACTGTCAAGTCTCTTTTGAAAATGACTGGAAAGTCT
>CACVAR010000084.1 GCA_902727905.1 uncultured Sulfurovum sp.
AGCCATCAGGTTTATTGGTACATAAGTCACCTATTGATAAAAAAGAGACAGCATTTGCTTTGCAAATGGTACGAGACCAAATAGGACAATGGGTTTACCCCATACATCGTTTAGACAAACCAACTTCGGGTGTACTCATTTTTGCACTTAGTTCAGAAGTTGCTAAGCTTTTGTCAGAACAGTTTAGGGAGCATAGTATTCAAAAGGAGTATTTGGCTGTAGTACGTGGTTACACCGAGAAGTCAGAACTTATTGACTATGACTTAAAGGTAATCTTAGACAAAAAAGCAGACAAAGATCGAAGTCAAAACAAAGAGCCTCAAGAAGCCCAAACTTATTATGAATGTTTAAAAACAGTGGAGTTACCTTATGCCGTTAGTCGTTACCCTGTAGCAAGGTATTCACTGCTAAGACTTTTACCAAAAACTGGACGTAAACATCAATTGAGAAGACATATGAAACACATACTCCACCCCATCGTGGGCGACACCAAATATGGAAGAAATGAACACAACAAGCTATTTCGTGAAAAGTTTGACTGTCATCGTTTACTTTTACATGCGAGTAAATTAACGTTTAGACATCCTATGAGCAATGAAGAGATGACTTTAGAAGCTGAGGTGGATGAGGTGTTTAAGAGGGTATTGCAAATCTTTTAGACTGTATCAATCTGACCTCGTTCAAGTTCTCCTAGCCACACCGTCCAAAGTGTTTTGTAAATTACTTTATAGGCATTTAACTTTTTATGGTTAGGAGCGTGTTTTCTTGGAAAGTAAGTTCGTAAAAAAGTTTTTTCGTCTTTGTTATTCAGTTTAAACTCAATGCTAATAGCAGCTAAGTCAAAGTATCGGTCGCTCATTCCTGCATATTCCCAGTCAATGAATTGTATTTTTTTACCAAATAAAATATTTTTTGGGTGCAAATCATTATGTCCCAATACATATTCAGGTTTGAACTGTTGAAGTAGCTTAAAAGATTCATATACTTTTTTGTCTTTGTATTTAAAGAGCTTTTTAAAAGTTTGTGGTTTTTGTTGGATTTTTATTTTATGAAGTTTTTTTAAACTTAGTGCTAACTCTTTTAAAGTTCTTTGATCAAGTTTAAAAAGATGTTCACCCTCTACAAAGTCACAAATCATTAATTCTTGCTTCTCATCTAATAGTAGTGCTTTAGCTGCAATTCCTTGTTTGTATGCTAAGTTTTGAATGTAAAATTCAGCTTTCCTATCACTCTTGTATTTAAACTTTCTGACCAAATAATTTCGTTGGTCTGTTTTCAAGAAATGGTTTAAGTTACAATGTCCCTGTTGTTTTAATAGGGAGAATTCTTCTATATTTTGATTATTAAGGATGTCGTATGCTTTTAAGTCAATGGAAGGGTTTCGTTTACGCCATTTAAGGTAGAGATAAATACTCAAAGTAATAAAAGTCAGACTTAGCAATATGATTATAGTATTCAGCATAAGCATTGTTGACTCCATGGAAGAGGGTTTAATAGGTGAGATTATAGTAAAAAAAGTTGATATAATGAAGCAGTAGAATTTAATCTTATTTGTAGGAGATTTAAATGAAGAAAAAAATTATATATTTTATTTTAGCATTTTCCTTTACCATTACATGGATTTGGGCAGCCATTGAACCTTTACATTATGCCGATTGGGTTTTGGAAAATGTATTGGTTTTACTCTTTATCATCCTTATATTTTTTACAGGTAAGTTATTTGAGTTTTCTATTTTTTCTTATGTAGTAATGACCATATTTATGATACTCCATGTTATTGGTTCACACTATACTTATGCCGAAGTACCATGGGGTTATACACTAGGAGAGTGGCTAGGAACAGAACGTAATATGTATGACCGACTTGTACATCTACTTTTTGGGGTTCTTTTTGTTTACCCTGTTCGTGAAATGTCTGTACGCATTGCTAAGACTAAAGGTTTTTGGGGCTACTTTGTGCCTTTTATGATAGTTTCTTCTTTTGCAGGTTTTTACGAAATCATAGAATGGGGAGCAGCAGCCGTGGTTGACCCTGAAGCTGGCATAGCTTTTTTAGGTTCACAAGGTGACATATGGGATGCTCAAAAAGACATGCTTTTAGCCATTATTGGTTCTTTAGGAACATTGCTCATCGTTATGATAATTCATATGATATATAATAAAGCGTTTTATCATGAGTTTAAAGAGAGTTTTAAACTACCAAAAGATGACAAGCCGATGGGTGAGGTTCTTTTGGATGAGATGATGAAAAAGTAGAGGAGAATTTTTGATGCAATATGACTTAGACATGAAAGGGGAGTTTTCGGACATTTTTAAAAAGATTCGTGATATTCTTCTCTCTTATCCTGAAATAAAAGAGCTTAAAAATGCCAAACAAACTTCTTATAGTGACAAATACGGAGTTATTATTATGATGAGACCCAAAGGTAAGCATTATGTGTTGGCTTTTGGAAAAGGCTATAAGCTTGCAGACAAATACCCCGTGCTCGGAGGCTCTGGAAAAATTGTTCGGCATTTATATTTTAAAAGTGCTGATGAGGTAGATGAACAGCTTATACGTGAACTCATAGAAGAGAGTTTTGTATTGGGTATGGAGGCTTATGAGTTGAAGAAGTTGAGGTGCTCTTTGAAAGTTAATTATTTGAAATCATGATGTTAAGTATTTATTAATATTTTTTGATATACTTAAAATAATAAAATTTAATGGAAGGACGCTTCTATGCAAGTAACAATAAACATACCCAATGAACAATTATTTGAAAAAATAGTATGGTTTTTAAACGCTTTTAAAAAAGACGGCTTAGAAATTATTTCTTCTTCGTCTAATCACGACAGGGAAGATATAGAAAATAAACAGTTAAAGGATTTTGAAAATCTTTTAAATATCAAAAGTAAAAATGCTGTAGTCCTCTCTTCTGACACAATTTTAAACCCACATAGTGAACTAAGTAATGACATATCTTGATACAAATGTTTTAGTTTATGCAACTTTGACTTTTGTAGATACTCAAAGTCAACAAGACAAAGCTATTGAAATTCTTAAAAAATTAATTGATGAAAAGTCACTAGTTTTGTCTAGTTTGAATCTTTTAGAGTATGTTTTTGTGATGAAAAAGGCAAAAGAAGATACTGAAAAAATAGAAAGTGCTTTAAAGCTTTTCCAATCTTTTGTTATGGATGAGAATGATGGTTTTAGTGCTTACTTAACGAAACAGTTAAATGATGAATATGCATTTAAAAATTCTTTTGATTTATATCATGTCGTTTTCTCAAATTTTCATAACTGTGAAAAAGTCATTACTTTTGATAAGGGTTTTAAAAAGTTTAAAGATATATGTAAGATTGACATTTTATAAAGAATCCTCTTACATAACTAGTAGAGAAGGAAATAATATGACCATATACGACCTAAAACCAAAATTTCAAGCACTATTAAGACCAACAGTAAACCTCTTAGCCAACAAAAGCATAACTCCAAACCAAGTAACCATGTTTGCTATGCTACTCTCCATTTTAGTCGGACTCATCATCGCCTACACCCAAGGTGCAAAGTGGATTTTACTTTTTGTACCTCTTTTTATGTTTTTACGCATGGCACTCAATGCCATCGATGGATTACTTGCCAAAGAACATGACATGAAAACCAAACGAGGTGCAATGTTCAATGAAATGTCGGATGTCATTGCTGATGTGGCTCTGTTTTTACCTTTTGCTTTGATAGTAGGGATTAACTCTATTTATGTGGTTCTTTTTACTGTAGTAGGGGTCTTTAATGAGATGGCAGGTGTGGTAGCTCAAACCCTTAATGGTGAACGTCGTTATGATGGACCTATGGGAAAAAGTGACCGTGTGTTTGTGCTTGGATTTATTTCTCTTTTGCTTGGGTTGGGTGTGGAAGCTGGATTATGGGTAGATGGATTGTTTATCTTGGCTACGTTATTGGCTGTCTTATCCACCTATAATCGTGCGATGAGAGGTTCAAAATAATGGAAGTATTTCTTGCCTCGAAAGCAAACTTAACACTCTTAATTGCTACGGCTATTTTGGCTTTGTCAACCTTGCTTATCTACTTTAAATTCCCAACGAAAGAGCTAAAAGACAGAGTGAACTCTTGGTGGTACATCTTAGGCTTTTTTGCCGTAGGAATTATGTTAAACTTGACCTTAGCCATGTTCTTTTTTGGCTTTTTGTCCTTCTTAGCACTTAAAGAATATTTTACCCTCATCCCTTCACGTCAAACTGACAGACGTATTATGTTTTATGCCTATTTAGCCATTCCTTTTCAGTACTATTTTGCTGGCATTGCTTGGTATGGTATGTTTATTATTTGGATTCCTGTTTATCTTTTTTTACTTTTACCCTTTAGGCAAGTACTGATAGGTGAAACCAAAGGCTTTTTAGAAAACACAGCACGCGTTCAATGGGGACTGATGATGTTTGTTTTTGGACTAAGTCATTTAGCTTATATGTTGACACTAGATGAAGTAAACGGAGCAGGAGGAAAAGAGCTGGTACTTTACTTGGTATTACTTACAGCCTTTAACGATGTACTTCAATACCTTTGGGGTAAGAGTTTTGGAAAACATAAAATTATTCCTAAAGTGAGTCCTAACAAAACAGTTGAAGGTTTTGTGGGAGCATTTTTTACTATTATATTTTTAGCATGGGTATTCTCTTTTCTAACACCATTTACTTGGTATGAATCTTTACTTGCAGGAGCAATTATTTCAGCTTTTGGTTTTGTGGGTGATGTGGTTATCTCTATGATAAAACGTGACATTGGGGTGAAAGATTCGGGTAATCTTATTCCTGGGCATGGAGGGGTTTTAGACAGAGTTGACAGCTTGGTTTATACGGCTCCTTTGTTTTTTCATTTTGTTTATTATTTGTATTATTAGAGGATTACAATAAAATATGTTTACTAGGATATTATACTTTATAGAATTGTGTATTTTTTAAGATACTAGTCTCTAAAAATAGAAATCCTAAGCCTTGGTATTTTATATTAAAATCTCTAAGGGAGAGATGATAAATCTTGGACTATGTTACGTATAGTATGCTTCTAATTTTAAAAAAGTAAGATGTGTTCACTTTAAAAATATTTTAGCATAATTACTAGAAATTATGTAATATATTTGGTTGATTAGTGTTGTAGGTTTTCTTGACTTTTATAGGAAAGTACTTAGTTTACAAATAAAATTAAATTATTTTAAATATTTTATATAAAAATTATTTTTTTTGTGTATAGTTTATTATATTTAATTTAAAAGGTCGTGTCTTGTTTAATAAAATATCATTATTGGTATTATTTAATACTTTTGCTTTTACTGGTGGTTTTGATGATGGAATATCTGAATCTATTACAATTGGAGATAAGACTAAAATTAAACATATGGCTAGAACATATAAGAATGGAATAGTAGGTGATACCTTATATGTTTACGAAGCAGATAAAAGGGATATTGTTGAAGATAAAGAAGGTGCATTAAAAATTAATACTGTTGAAACTAATTCTAAAACTCTAAAAAAGAATCGAAAACTAACAGTTGTCCAAATAACAGAAAATTCGAACATTAAAAGAATATCTGGAAAAACAAAAAATAGAGATGTTCTAAAATCACAAGAGAAAGAAAAAGAAGGCGTAACATTAGGGCTTATCAATATAGAAAATACAAGAATTAAAAATGTGAAAGCATATAGGCGAAATAATCATATTATTATTGAGGATTGACTATAGAAAAGTATAACTTTGTTATTATTTTCTATAGTCATTTTTATGAGTATAAAATTAAAGTTTAAAAGGATAAATTAATGAAACATTTAAGTATAATCTGTATAGGTTATCTCTCTATGACATCTTTCGCTTTAGCAAATTTTGCAGAAAATGCAGAAGCAACAGGTAATGCAGTTGCTGTAGTAACTGATGCAGTTAAAGGTCAAACAAGAGTTGATAATGCTAAGTTGTCGGCTACCAATATTCAATCAAATAGTGATGTTACACAAAATGGATTAGTGAATATTAATCGTAATGGTTCAATCCATATTGAAAGTGGAACAAATGCTAGTGGTGCAACCATGACGGCTACTAATATTCAATCAAATAGTGATGTCAAGCAAAATGGATTAAAGAATATTAATGAAAATGGAACGATTAGTGTAGGAAATGATTAACTAATAATAAGTTTAGGTATATCTAAACTTATTATATCAAATAGAATTGATTTTTTATTCAAATTAATTCTATTTGATATGAAAGTAGATAGTAACTATGAATAAAATAATTATGTTATTTAGTTTTTTATTTATATCTTGTAATGATAATATTTTATCTTTTGATAAAGGTACAAGTACCAAAGATTTAAATAAAAAGAATATAAGAATACATACTCTGAATATAGAGCATAATAGTATAACTCATCAGAATAATGCAATAAATACAAACCTTAACGGAATGATTGTTATTGAAAAGTAGGGAAAATAGTTTGAAAAATAAAAAATATAATATAATATTTTTAGGAATATTTGGAGTAATATTTTCTGCTTGTACAAGTAATATGGAAACTAATCCTGTACCAGTACGAAAAGTATATACAGAAATGATGCCAATAAGTACATATGAAAATAAGTATGAAATTGTTTTGGGTATATTTGGAGACTCTTTAAGTAGATATACTGCATTTAAATATCCAAAAATGAAAGATATTCCTATAGAAATTTATGACGTAAGTAATAAAACTTCGGATGGAAAAATTCCTATTTCTTCTCACGGAATTTTAATTGAAGGTGTAAATAAATTAGTGGCAACAAGTGGAAACCTTTTAGTTGCACAAGATATTATGCGACATACAGATACTTTAACTGAGGCTGCTGACTATGAAGAAACGGGCAGTGTTCCTAGGGTATTACGCCTAGAAGGAAGCATTGATAGATCAGATTTAATTTATTCTAAAACAAATTCATTTAGTGGTGATGGGACAATGACACATAAAGGTGACAGAGGAGACTTCGGATTTGAATTACAAGATAAAGATAATATTCGTGAAATTGCACTTAGTTTAAGATTTATTAATAAAAGGAAGGGGAGAAGGTTTAATTCATTCGCTAGATATGGTAGTGCAACAAACTCAATTAGAGTGGCAAAAAAAACTGATGGTAGTGGATATGGTGTATTTCTTTTAGGTAGTGGAATTACTAATAATAATATAAAAACTATTACACCTGGTGTCCATCAAGCTATAGAAATACTTATTCAACATACACTTATTCAAACATTTGGAAGAAATTTTGAAGTTCCGTATTGGCATTGCTCTAATATTTATAAGATTGATACTCTTCAAAAAAGTAATATGCGATTAGATTGGAATAGAAAAAATACAGAAAATAAGTTTAAACTTTTACAAATAGCTTTAAATATGTATGGATTTTCTATTAAAATAGATGGAAAAAACAGTAAAAAAATGAATCTTGCTTTAAAGTCTATAGCTAATAAACTCGGTATAGATGGAAGTAAGTATGAATTTGAATATTATTTTAATATTTATAATAATATGCCTTTTGCAAATTTCACTCCCAAAAATTTTAATGCATTAAAAGCAGATATTTATAAAATTAATAATGGAAAGTTACCAAAATATACTGAAGTTATTAGAACAGAACCTACTCTTCCCAAGAATGATTATACTCTAAAACCAGATGCTGTAATTGTGGGAGGGCATGATGGTGTAAAAACTATATATAGAATTGATAGAGAACCAAGTACTAAAGTGCTTGATAACAGTAGAATAACTGATGAAGATAGAAAAAGGATAAGGTCATCTAAGTATATAAAGATTCTTGATGAACAAAGAGCCCTTCTTGATAGTTTAAATGAATAAAAGCCTTTTTATAAAGGATAACTGAACCCCAAAGAAAAAAGGCAAAAAACAATAGTATCTTAACAATAAGTTATGAAAGAACAAGTCCAAGAGCAAACTCTTTGGCAAGTTTGATTCTTTAAACACTCAAAAAAAGTTCAGTATCTAGAATTTGAACGAGAGTGTTTTGA
>CACVAR010000085.1 GCA_902727905.1 uncultured Sulfurovum sp.
TACTTCTGAAATCTTTGAAATTGAGGCTTAGGTCTCTTTTTTTTGTAAAAAATTATTTTTTTGATATTCATGTTTCTGCTGTAGAGTCAATTTTGGGGGTTTTTGGTTATCTCATCGGATTTACCTAAAAACATAAAGGTTCAACGGCAAAAAAAGGTTTGGGTCAAGTAACCCCAAGTTCTAGACAAGTGGTGATAGGTTTTGCTACCAGTGCAGGAGATACAGCTGATGATGGGAATATGAGTCCTTATGGTTTTGTTTTAGCGAATAGGCTGAAAGAGAGTGATGATATTCGTAATGTTTTGGGAAAAGTGGCTGAAGATGTTTCAGGGAAGTATAAGTAGAATCCTATTTATAGGGCTAATTTGGCTTCTAGTGTTTTTTTGGATGGAAAGAATCAATTTGAGGAATACAATGTGAAGAATTTAGATGGTTTTTCTTTAAGCTTTGTGAGTAATCTTGGTAATAATCTTTGTTCAAATAAATCCATAAAAGTTCCTTTCTTTGAAGATAGTAGAATACTAACAAAAACAAAACTAACTTCCATGTGCAAGAAAATGAAGAATGAAAGAATAGAAGACTCTAAAATAGTTCATATGACCAGTTTGAATATGATCAAAGATATAAAAATATTTTCAAGTTTAAAACATATCATGAAACATCATGATATAAGTTTATATGATATTAATATTGTTACCTTAAATGGAAAAGAAAGGAAAACCATAGACCTTTTTATTATAGAGGAAGGTAATCAATATTTTGTAATTGGAGTTACTTAAAAAACATTAGGGGAGTCCCCCCCCTTATCATCTAGTATAACACCCATACAAAAAGGAAACCCCCAAGCTCAACTCAAACAAACCACCTCCTCATTCTTCGATCTCTACGACCAAAAATAAAAAGAGCATAATCTAAATTAACATCACAAAAAAGTAGGGAAAATTACTTTGAACTTAGTATAATAAAATAACCATTAACTCAAAGGGAATTTTCATGCGACTTCTACTCCTACTACTTCTAACCCTCAACTTGCTCAATGCTCAAAAAATAGCCCTGCTTATAGGAAACAGCCAATACATACATTTAGAAAAACTAAGTTCTCCCTCAAAAGACATACCTGCTTTGGCTCAAAAACTAAGAGGCATGAACTTTAAAGTTACAGAACTCTATGACTTAGATGAAAAGAAAATGAAAAAAGCGATTAAAACTTTTAAAAAGAAGCTTTATCAGAACCCCAATGCCATAGCACTTTTTTATTACTCAGGTCATGGTAGTCAGGCTTATGGTGAGTCTTATCTTATTCCTGTGGATGGTGATACACGAGATGAAGCCGATGTTGAAGCTGATGGGGTTAAAGTAGAGACCATTGCTCGAAAGATGGCAAATGCTAAAACTAAAGCGAACATCTTGTTTTTGGATGCTTGTCGTGATGTACCTACAGGAACCATGGGTGGTACAAAAGGTTTGGGGCAGGTCAATAGACAGCCCTCATCTACACTTATTCTCTATTCAACGAGTAAAAACAAAACAGCCAAAGATGACAGAGTTTTTAATAAAACAGTACTTGAAAAGTTAGCACTTAATATGCCTTTTGCTTCTTTGGCAAATGACATTAGTTATGCTGTTGGTCAAAAGACGAATAAAAAACAAGTACCTGAACTACTTTCTACAGGGTTACCTATCTTTCATTTAAAGAGTGATTATGTAAAAGATGGTATCTTTAAAGAAGGATTAAATCACCCACGTTTCAATAACTTTAAAGACTCATATATTAAAGGGGAAACTGTTGAAGGTATTACAGATGAACGACGATTTTTCGTACTACGAAACGAAAATACTATTGAGAAAATAAATGCCTATACAAATCAAATTAATGTAAAGGTTGGAGATATTGTTTATGGACGATCTTACATTCACAATAATGGAACAGTTGATAATAAAAATACTACAGCAACAGAAGTACAAATTGGGATGCCTGGCTTTAGTAAAATTAGAAGTAATATATATGAATCAGATTTAGAAAGTGATGAAAATGGAAATCTGACTATTTCACAATTTATTTCAACTGAAAGTACGAACCCTAAAAGAGTTACAGATGATGCGATTATTCACTCCATAGATGGAAAAAAGTTTAAACTTGTATTTGTTGCCGATGTAAATGGTGTACAAGCAAATGGAGGAAGTAATCCTCCAAGTATTGACCCAACAGCATTTATTCAGAATGGGGTTGGAAAAACATATACAGTAAAAGGAGGTCGAGCAGATGCATTTTATCTATGGACAACATTTCAAGTAGTAGAAGTCTCTGCATCAGATTACGACCTTGAAGTTACAAAAACTATTGGAACAGTTAAAGACAATACAAATAATACCATTGCTCGTAAAAATTTAGATGTAACAAAAGGAGAAACAGTTGTGTATCAATTAGCATATACCAATAAAGCTGGATCTATAGATACTCCAAGTGGAACAAAAATTTATGATAAATACGATAAATCAAAATTAGAAATTACTTCCGTTACAAGCCGATGTACAAATAATGTAGATTATTCAGCAACTCACGGACTTATTACGTGTGAAGCATACGACTTAGCTCCAACACAAACACATGCATTTAAATATTCTGCAAAAATAAAAGATGATGCGAGTGGAATAATTGTTAATAGTGTAGAAATTATTCCTGATAATAATTCAAATCCAAATGATAATAGAGGAAAAAAAGGAAGTAAAAATAGAACTCCAAATGATTTTGATATAAATGCTAAAAATGATGATTCATCTGCGACACTTACCATTACAGATACATCAGTTATGTACGATTTAGAAATTAACAAAACAGTTGGAAATTTAGAAGAGTATAATAAGAACCATAAAACTGTTATACAAAAAAAATTAAATGTACAACAAGGAGAAACAATAGTGTATCAATTATCATATGGAAATAAATCAACTTCTGTTTCGACTCCAAGTGGAACAAAAATTTATGATAAATATGATAAATCAAAATTAGAAATTACTTCGGTTACAAGCCGATGTACAAATGATGCAGACTATTCAACAACTCATGGGCTTATTACGTGTGAAGGATACGATTTAACTCCAGGAGAAGTTCATGTATTTAAATATGTAGCACAAGTAAAAAATGATGCGAGTGGAACTATTGTCAATAGTGTAGAAATTATTCCTGATAATAATTCAAATTTAAATGATAATAGAGGAAAAAAAGGAAGTAAAAATAGAACTCCAAATGATTTTGATATAAATGGTGTAAATGATAATTCAATATCTAAATTAATTATCATGAATAAATTTAATAATTTTTTTCATAAAGATAATCAAAGTATTTTGTTTTTATTATTGATTTTCATATTGTCATTAATTGGATTGATGATTGTGAATAAAAGAGATAGAATCAAAAATTAAAGAAAGTGGGGAGTGTAATAAATTTTCTGTCACCTTATTCCTCCCAAGCCCCACTATCTCTATTAGATAAAGGTATGGAAAACTTTGAGGGTGGGTTAAGTACAAAAAAGTATGCTAGTATGGCAAATACGTCGATTCCTACAGCAAAGAGAGACATGACTCAGCTGATTGAGTACAAACTCATTAAACATGTTGAGAGTTCTGCTGGACGGATACACGGTATGTGATAAATCTCTATTAAATCAAATAATAGGGGAAAGTGAAACTCCACTTAGTATAATATTCTAATACTGATTTTAAAGGGAAATTCATGCGATTTATCATTTTAACACTCCTACTAAGCCTAAGTCTTTTAGCAAAAGAGAAAGTAGCTTTGGTTATAGGAAACAAAAACTACACGAACCAAACAGGCTTAAAAAATCCCATTCGAGATGCCGAATTACTACGAGATACTTTAGATGATTTAGGCTTTAGGGTTATTGAAGTTTATGATGCCAATGTCGATACGATTAGCGACAAACTAGCAGAGTTTGCTTCACAAGCGAGTAGGGCTAAAGTGGCTGTGGTTTATTATGCTGGGCATGGTGTGGGGGTTGATGGTAAGAATTATCTTATTCCTTTACAGGCTACCAACCTTAGCCGTGCGACATTGCCTAAAAAACTTATCTCTTTAGATGAACTCAAAGAAGCCGTTTCAAGCAGTCAAGGCTTTGGGGTGGTTTTTTTCGATGCGTGTAGAAATTCATTTTTTTCAGGACAAATCAGAGGATTGAGTGCTAATCGAAGCAGCAGAGCTTTGGTGCAACCCCAAGCAAACAGTAAAAACATTTTGGTCTCTTTTTCTACCCAAGCAGGTCAATTGGCTAAAGACGATGTCAACAATGGTCGTCATAGCCCTTATGCTCTTGCCCTTTCTGAAAAGCTTAAACTCAAAAAAGATATTCGTTTGGTGATGGGTGGGGTCAAAGAGAGAGTAGAGGTCTTAAGTAGCTATGCACAAGAACCCATAAGCCGAAGCTCTTTGGGTGAAGATGTTTTTTGTTTGACCAATGGCTGTGAACAAGTTAAAGTCGTAGAGAAAATAGTTTATAGAGATAGAGTGGTAGAACCCACAGTAATACCAAAAAGAGAACCAAAACCAATTACGGCTACTTCCACTTCTAAGTGGCTAAAACCGACTAATAGTGTTTGTAAAGCCAATGGTGGAAAAATTTATAAAGGAGTCTGCCAAGCTAATTGGGAAAATGCTAAAAAGATTTGTAGTCAAAGTAGAGCGCGTTTGCCAAGTAAAAATGATTTACATAAAGTTATAAAAGATTGTGGTGGGATTGCAGATGCGAATAGTGATGAATGGGGTAAAAATTATAATAATAGCTCTTATCAATCTTGTTATAAGCAGAAAGGGTTTAGTACTAATGATTGGTATTGGACGAGAGAAACTTACGAACAAGATTCTTCTTACGCGTGGATTGTCCATTTCTACCGTGGCCGTGACGATTGGCACGGTAAGGCAGGTAACGGTTATGCCTTATGTGTTCGGTAGTGTAAGAGACAGTATTTTTGACTTTTGTAAAGAAAAGAAAAAGCTCCAACCACTAAAACATAACAAATCTCCTAAGTATTTAGGAGTCTAACAGTAGGTGTGACCCTGTCACACAAAAAATAAAAAAGGAAAAAAATGCGATTTATCATAACCCTCTTACTTATTACAAATTTTTTGAGTGCAGGAGACAAAATAGCCTTGCTAATAGGAAACAACGACTACAGCTTCCAACCACTCGACAACCCTTTAAACGATGTAGATGGAATCTATAAGACACTTAGCGAAATAGGTTTTAAAAGCTCAAACATCACGGTACTAAAAAACAAATCACAAAATGAGATGAAAAAAGCTCTTTTTGAGTTTGAGCAAAAAGCATCTAAGGCTGAAATAGCTTTAATCTATTTTTCAGGGCATGGAATGCAAGTTAACAATACAAACTACATGTTTCCTGCCAATACCACAGCCACCAAACCGATTCATTTAGAGGGGTTGGTTAATCTAAACTTCTTTATACAGAGTGCCAGTTCTGCTAAATATGGGATTGTTTTGGTAGATGCTTGTCGAAATAATCCTTTGGTTAAGTACTTTCAAAATGGAAAACACAAAGGTTCAACGGCTAAAAAAGGTTTGGGGCAAGTCACTCCGATTGCTGGGCAAGTGGTCATAGGGTTTGCTACCAGTGCAGGAGATACGGCTGATGATGGAAGTGGGAATATGAGTCCTTATGCTAGAGCTTTGAGTGTGAGGTTGAAGGAGAAAGATGATATTCGTAATATTTTGGGGAAAGTAGGTAATGATGTTTCAGGTAAGTATGAACAGAATCCTATTTATAGGGCTAATTTGGCTTCTAGTGTTTATTTGAGTCAAAATAAGATTAAAATCTTGAAACCTAAAATTGAAATTGTAAAAAAGATAAATTCTACTTCTCAATTAATAGTAGCATCTCAAATGAAAGGAAGAAGTATTATTGGTGGTAAGGTATGGCAAGATGAGAAGACAATAAAAAGATTTAATTGGGAAGAAGCTATAAAGTATTGTAATAACCTTACCTTACATGATGATAGTAATTGGAGACTTCCTACTCCAAAAGAATTAAAAGAATTATACGAAAATAAAGAAAAGCTAAAATTCTTTGATGATTATTTTTATTGGACTTCAACTTCTAGTAATAAAAAAAGTAATTCAGCATGGGTAGTGGCTTTTGATGCAGGATTTAGTGGCACTCATCGTAAAAATTATAAATTAAATACGCGTTGTATAAAAAAATAATTTTAAACCAAAACAAGGGGAAATCCTCCTCTTCACCTAGTATAACCCTAAACAATCCAAAAAAGGAAACCCCATGAAAAAAACATTTATATCCATAACTATATTAGTTGCCTTATTATTAGGACAAACTCCAAAAGCTACAAAACAACAAACCACTCCCTCATTCTTCGACCTCTACGACCAAAACCGAAAAGAGCAGATACCTAACTATATTTCATTAGATTTTATCTTGACAGCGAACTATTTGTTTAAACAGCAGAGTATTACTCAGATGGAGCAAGAGGTTTTATACCCTAAGTTTAAAAAGTTGGCGTATGGGCTTAAAGCCAATCTGTTAAAAGCGTATAGCCCTGCTAAAAAAGAGGCATTGGCGTTTGTGTTGGTGTTGAATGAGTTGTTGGGAAACCAAAGTGCTGATGTTCCTGTAGGAGCGTTGCGATTGGCTAAAGAGGAGTTAAAACTTATTTATAGACATCAAGGCATTGTACTCTCGCCCATTGCTAAAGTGAAGTTGGACTATTCGCAATATAAAGTACGAGGAAAATACACCCAAAACAGTGACCTAACGGCTTACTTTTTGGCTCTGAAATATATGGGTTATATGTCTTTTATGGTCAATGCTCATGGTGCCACAGGCGTAACCTCAACCGTAGCCAATCAGCAGATAGCTAATGCACAACTCATCGCCCTAGCATTAAAACCTTTGATGGGTGAGTATCAAACTATAGAGAAAGCCTTAGAGAAATTAAGTGGTAAAGGGGATGATTTGTCCATAACAAACTTATTGGAAACGGAGGCTTTAGCCCCAAATATGGCGAGGCTAAAGCCATCGGTTCCGAGTATTCGCAAATATCTTAATACTCTAAAATTTCCAAAAATAAGTGAACGAATCATTAATACCTCGCGTATAAAAAAAGAGGATATTCCTAAAGCCTCTTTGGCTCTAAAGCTTTTACCATCACGCTTTACACCTGACTCTTATATCTTTTCACAACTGACTTACCCTCATGTCGGTCAATTAGAAGGTCAAAAAAACAAAGTAACCTCTATGATAGATGGTAAAATGGTTCGAGGGTATCCGACCATTATGGATATATCAGCTGTATTGGTGGGGAAAAACCCTAAAGAGAGCAACTACCAAGGATATACGCAACAAATCGCCAAACTAAAAAAAGCCATTCAACCAAATCTGAAGAGTATTTACAGTTATGACTTTGCCATCTATCATAAACTCTTAAAACAGAACCGAATCAACAGCTTCAAAGGCTACTACACCCAAAGCAGATACATTATGAATCTTTATCAAAAACAGAGCTATACAGGTGGGTTAAAAAGCATTTTTATAGATGAACGTAAAAAGGCTTACTTGGAAAAAGATATAGGTGAGGTATTAGACTTACTTATAGCAGAAGACAAACTTTTACCCAACTCAAAACAGTTTATTGGTATCTTGCAAGAGCTTAAAAATCTAGATAAAAAAGGAAATGTGTTTAGTTCTCAGGAGATTACTTATCTTAATAACTTAGATAGCAAATTTAAATCTATTTTAGAAGATAAAGATACGCCTATAGAGGTGGATATCCATACCAATCCTGTAGAGGGTAAGGTGCTTTATGAGGTTTTGAAAGAGCCGTTTGTTAGAGATGTTAATGGGTTTAGAGGGGCTTTTTATCAGCATGTTGAGGAGATGAAAGCTAGGTAAGGTGCGATTGCTATTGCACCTTCTATTGACATAAACATAAAGAATAGCTAAAATAGTATCATATAAAATAC
>CACVAR010000086.1 GCA_902727905.1 uncultured Sulfurovum sp.
GACGAACTTTTTGAACGTTTGGAAACGGCTTCGGAAGCTTTGGATGCCATAGAAGAGAAATATGCTCCTCAAATGGCTGAGTTGGAATAAATATTTAATATTCCGTAGGGTCGATTTATCGACCATAGCCTAGTATGATTTTCTATTTTATGGTCGGTAAACCGACCCTACCAAATTTGTCACGTCCCTACGAGATTCTTTCAAAAAAAAAGTAAAAACCCCAAAGGTTAAAACACCCAAAATCTAAGGTAAAGTTCTGAGGAGACGAAAACCTACATTATTACTTTTATTCAAAGCAGTTAATTCATATTTTGTCCTTGAATACAAATTACTAGATGTACTTTCCCATGAGCCACCACGTAAAATTTGATATACATTATTTTCACTATGTTCATCTTCACACCATTCCCATATATTACCATGCATATCATAAAGTCCAAACTGGTTTGGACTTTTTTCTCCTACAGCATGTGTTCTACCATCTGAATTATAATCATACCAAGCATAATTATTTAACTCATTCTCATCGTTACCAAAATGCCATAAAAGATCATTTCTATTATTACAAGCTAAATACCATTCATATGATGTTGGTAGCTTATACTTAACCCCTAACACCTTACTTAACCACTTTGAATATAAAACAGCATCATTCCAATTAACATTCGTTACTGGATTTAGTCCAACTTCTGATCCAAATACCTTTAATAATGGTAATCCTTCAATTCTACAATAACGATTATATTCAGAAAAAGTAACTTGATATTTTCCTAATTGAAATACTTTATCAGCTATTTGGTATCGATATTTATTATTCTTAGCTAAACGTATCATATCTCTTATATCTCCCAAAGGCTTCCAATTGATTTTTTTAATTAAAATTGTTTCAAATCTATATAAATAAAATGCTTTTAATAAAATTAAATATTGTTCATCATTAATATATTCAGATAATATCTCAATCCATAATGGATTACTTCTTATCTCAGTATATTTACTGTTTGTTGCTCTTTCAATTATTCTATCTAAACTCTGATCACTTAATATTCCTTCTCCATTAGCTAATAATTTTTCATCTCTAAATGCATCACTCCAAGAAACCTGGTCCTTCAAACGAAAAAGTTTCTCTATAGAAACCTCAGCTAATCTAACCTTAATCTTTTTATTCGTTTTCTTTTTAAAATGAGTACTCATTTCAATATTTAATTTTAAATCTTTTTCTAATTCATATCGATTAAAAATCATATCCAAATCAAAAACAGTCCTTGAATTTTTAATTTCTTCTAATATATTTATTAATCGAGTAAAAAGCTCTATTTCTTTACTTGTAAACCCAACATGTTTAGCATTAACATAAATATAAAGTTCATTAGACATCTTGCAAAACTAGAAATATGCTAAAATTTTGGGATGAGAAAAATAGACAAATTTGAAAAAGTAAACGAAGAGAATTTTAAAAGACTAGTAGGTGTAAAGCGAGCGACCTTTGAAGTG
>CACVAR010000087.1 GCA_902727905.1 uncultured Sulfurovum sp.
ATATTTGGGTAGCATATTAATGTTGGAATAGATTGAACTTTCAGTCCAAAAGAAACCTATGGACTTTGAGTTCATAGTGGTTTAGTTAAAAGATAACAAGGAAAAAAATGAAATTAACATTTATAGGTAACGGTAACATGGCAAAAGCCCTCATCGAGGGATTAGTAAGTTCTTATGAGATAGAAGTATTTGGTCGAAATGAAGCATCGTTAAAAGCATTAAAAGAGCGTGTTCCTCAAATTACTACGAAAGTTTTGGGTGAGTTAGAGGATATGACAGATAAGAACATAATTTTGTGTGTGAAGCCTTATTCTTTACCTGAATTAGCACCAAAACTAAGTGGTGAAGCCAATGCACTTTACTCTGTTTTGGCTGGAACTTCCATCGAGAGTTTAGCAACACAAATAAAAGCTAAAAAGTACATCCGAACCATGCCGAACTTAGGGGCAAGTCATTTAAAGTCGATGACCACTATTACAGGTGATGAGTGTTTAAAAGAACAAGCCATTGATATTTTTAATCAGATTGGTAGAAGTTTATGGTTGAGTTCGGAAAATGAATTGGACATTGCCACAGGCGTTGCAGGGTCTGGACCAGCGTATTTGGCACTTATTTCAGAAGCCATGGCAGATGGTGCAGTTCAGCAGGGACTTAAACGTGGAGATGCACAAACATTGGTAACAGGTCTTTTTGAAGGTTTTGCACCATTGTTAGCTAATGATAATCCAGCAGATATTAAAGATGGTGTTATGAGTCCAGGAGGAACAACAGCAGCTGGTTATGCAGCAATGGAACGAAACGGGGTACGAAATGCGATGATGGAAGCGATTGCAGATGCTTATTCTAAAGCCAAAGAGCTAAAAGCTAAGAATTAATACTTTATGGAAAAAACTTATTACCCTTATGAAGAATTTCGTGAAGATTTAAAAACACTGATTACTAAAATAGATCAGCCATTTGATGTATTGTTACCCATTTCAAGAGGTGGGTTATGTATGGGACAAATGTTAGGTGAATTTTATGATATTCGTGAAGTTTATGCTATTAATACCATTGGTTATGATGATACAGAGAAGCTTGATGAGGTCAAAGTTTTTAACATCCCTCATTTAGAACCTCAACAACAAGTACTCATTCTTGATGACATTGTTGATTCTGGAGACACTTTAGTAGAAGTCTTAAAAGTTTTACAAGAAAAATATCCTAGTACAACATTTAAAACAGCTTCCCTTTTTTATAAATCAACAGCTATAATAGAACCAACATGGTGGGTTAAAGAAGCCAAAGGCTGGATAGAGTTCTTTTGGTCTGAGGATTTGAAATGACTATAAAGGTTAGAGAATGCAAGTTTTAAAATATTTAGTAGGTATTGTCTTAGTTCAATTTGTTACAGCAGTTTTAATTTATATTTCACCCATAGACCTAGAAGATTCAGCATCATTACTTCGTTTACTTTTACCTCTGTTTTTTGTAGCGCTTATGGTGGCTTT
>CACVAR010000088.1 GCA_902727905.1 uncultured Sulfurovum sp.
AAATGTTGTTTTATCTTCAGTCATAGACCGTGATTGTTACAAGATTTGAAGTTAGTACTTCAATCTTACAAGAGTAATATATTTCTTTTTAGAAGTACATTTACTCTTAATTTATTATACGAGGAGATAAAATGAAAAATTTTGATGATTTACAAGAGTTAAGAGCTGAATTTGATGCTATGACCAATAAGGCAGAAGAGTATTGTGGTGATGGCTCATGTCCTACAGATGAAGAGGGTGTAGACTTAAGAGATTATCCTTCTTATACAGAAGCACTTTATGCTCGTATAGTTGCTCCTCATGTATCTGGTATTTATCTTTCTCGTTGGGATATTAAAGGTATAGCAGGTGTGGCTGGAGACTCTATGTCTATCCACCCTAGAAAGCGTATGTTTGAGTTACTTATGAAGTTTGCAGTAAGTCAAGAGCGTATGCAGTTGGTCTTAGATGCCTTAGAAGAGCATATGCAAGATAAGGTTGATATCTATAAAGAGATAGCTGAAAACTTTCCTCACTCTGCACCAATTTTTCAAGAAAAAATTGATAAAGCTGAGAGTACGATGAGAATTTTCCCTCAAATTATGAAAGAGTACTTCTAGGTACGATGAAAAGTTCTCTTTTTTGGTTAATGATTATTATCGTTATTTGGGTGATGATTAATGATAAAAAAGAGAATAAAGTAATAGAAAAGGAGTCTACTAAGACGCAAATAGTTCCAGCTCCTAAAAAAGTAATTCAAAAAGAAACGCAAGAAAAGACAGAGACAGCTCCTAAAATAGTTTCTACAAAAACTTTGAAAAAACCTTTTAATAAACTGACCAAGATAGCCAAAAAAAATCTGGGGAAACCTTATGTGTTTGGTAAAACTGGACCAGAAAGTTTCGACTGTTCAGGCTTTGTTTATAGTATGTCTAAAAAGATAGGGGTAAATCTTCCACGTACTGCTTTAGAACAATCAAAAATCAAAGGTCAAAAAATTTCCAGAGACTCTTTAAGAGAGGGTGATTTGGTATTTTTTGATACAGCACTAGAAGGACATGTTAACCACTCTGGTATTTACCTTGGAAACAGTAAGTTTATTCATGCCACTTCTGGCAAAGCATATTCTGTAACCATCTCTAGTTTAGATGCTTGGTACAAAGACAAATTTAAATGGGGAAAACGACTCAATGCAAACAAATGATATATTATTTAAACTTAAAACAGCACTCTCTTTAGAGAACGAACAAATTATAGAGGCGTATAAACTAGCTGACTTTGAAATGACAGAAGAGCGTTTAGCAAACATTATGAAGCGTCGACAAGACAAAGGTTTTGAAGAAGCTACTTTTGAAGAGCTTGGGGTGTTTTTAGATGGTTTAGTACTGTTAAAAAGAGGTCCAAGTGACAAGGTAGCCAACGAAGATGATGTTGTAGAGTTAACAAACAATCTCATTTTGAAAAAAGTACGTGTTGCCATGGAGTTAAAAGAGCCAGAATTGGTGATTCTTTTTGCTTTAGCCGAAGTAACGCTCACCAAACGTCAAATTGGTTCATTATTTAGAAAAGAGGGGACTAAAAACTTTAAAGCTTGTTCAGATGAATTGTTGAATGCTTTTTTAGAAGGGTTGGATGAGTTTTATTATGATGGGGAAGAGATTTAGTAATCCCAAGGTATAGACTTTACATCCATATTTTATCTCTGCATAAAATAACTTATAGTTCAGTAATATACCTTATAATTAGGAAGTATAGTTCCTAATAAATAACTTTTATTGGGAACCATAATGAAGAAGGAAAGCATTATGAACATAAAAGAACTAATTAAACAAGGCGAAAATAAACGCGTAGAGTTCAAAGAACAGCTCCCTAAAAATGAAAGCATTGTAAAAACAATCATCTCTTTTTCAAATACTTCTGGTGGTCAACTTATTATTGGTGTGAGTGATAACAGAGAGCTTATAGGTATTGATGAAGCAAATATTTTTGAGCTTCAAGATAAAATTTCATCACTTATTTTTGACCGTTGTACTCCTAATATTTTACCTGAAATATACACATTTAATTTAGAAGGGAAACTCCTTTTGGTGATTGAAGTTTTTAGGGGTAATTTACTTCCTTATTATCTTAAAAAAGAGGGGAAGAATAAGGGTACATATATTAGAGTTGGAGCGACCAATAGAAAAGCTGGTTTTGAGAATATTGTGGAGTTGGAGCGACAGAGACGAAATATATCGTATGATGAAGAGTTAAACTATGAGGTTGAGTTGTCTTCTCTTGATTTGTCTTCAATCTATGAGGTATTTAAAAAAGTAGGAAAAAAACTAGATGAAGAGAAACTCAAAAATTTAAAACTTATTAAAGAGGAGCATGGTAAAGCGTACCCTAGTAATGCACTGCTGATACTCTTAGGTTATCACAACCACTGTATGGTTAAGTGTGCAAAGTTCAAAGGTACAACTATGGAGTTATTTTTGGACAAAAAAGAGTATGGTGGTAGTATTTTTGAGATATTAGAAAAGAGTCAAAACTTCATACTCAATCATATAAACTTAAGAGCTGAGATAAAAGGACTGTATAGAACAGATACTTATGAGATTCCTATTGTTGCTCTGCGTGAAGCCTTGATTAATGCTCTGATTCATCGTGACTATATCAATCAAGGTAGAGATATAAAAGTGGGTGTCTATGATGATATTGTCAATATCGTTTCCCCTGGAAGCTACCCTAATAGTATTAATCAAGAAGATATAGATAGTGGTAGAAGTGATGCTCGAAATAGGGTTATTGCCAATGTGTTTAAAGAGTTGGGGCTAATAGAACAATGGGGTAGTGGGATTGCTCGGATTAAGAAGTCTTGTTTGGATATGGGGTTGAAAGAACCAAAGATTGTTGAGCAGAATGATTTTGTGGATGTGGAGTTTTTTCGACCAATTGTTGAGGATACAGTCGGAAAACCGTCGGAAACAACCGATTACGACCGAATAATGCCGAATAGTGCCGAATTAATGCCGAATGCCACCGAATTAAATAGTGAAGAAGAGAAAATTATAAACTTTTTAAATCAGAATCAGAAAGTTACTTCTCTTGATGTTGCAGAATTGTTGAGTTTGAAAGAGCGACGCTCACGAGATATTTTGAAGATTTTGGAGAGTAGAGGTTATATTCAAAAGATTGGTAAGACTAAGGGTAGTTATTACTTATTGAAGGGGAAATAGTGGAACTGGTTTATTTGTGGGTTGAGGAGTATAAGAATATAAAAGAGCAGGGGTTTAATTTTTCTCCTAGATTTGAGTGTACCTATGAAAATAATGAATTGACTATTGTTGAGAAAAAAGAAGATGAATATATCAAAGACTTTTTTGGTACAAATATTAATATTACGGCTATTGTTGGGAGGAATGGGAGTGGGAAGAGTAGTTTATTCGAACTTTTAATTGAAACTATTCATACTTTTTTTAAAGACTTTTTAAAAGAGAAGGAAAAGTTTAATGATATTTTTAAAAAGAAAAAAGTATTTATCATTTTTTATTCAAAAAAGAACAATGAGTTATTAATTATAAACAGCATTACTAAAAAGAAACCTTTACTTAAGATATTTATTTCTTTAAAATATAAAGATGAAATTAGTGATTTAAAAAGTATTGAAGAAACTCTTTTTTTTCTTCATTATGATTATTCTTGTACAAAATTTAGACCATATGAAAACAATAAAAGTGTATCTAGTTCTAATCCATATAGTCTAATTAATGAGTATACATTATATGAAAAGTCATCACTTTTTCAGTTATTACCTAAAAAAACTGGTATGAATAATGATAATATTTTAGGAAATGATAATTATGATAAACTTGTTATTATGGAGGTGTTATATTCTAAAAATAAATTTATAGATACTATATATTTTACTCCTGAAGAAATTACATTAGAAAAAAATTTGAATAGTAGAGATGGAAGGTTTAAGAATTTAAGAGAAAGTGTAAGTCGATCGGATAATGCATTGTCCTATATGAAAATGATGGTTTATGCAGAGTTGATTAATTTAGTTGCTACCTATAGTAATAAAGAATTAATTGATTTTTTGCAAAAAATACCCAAAGAGTATGATGAACATTTTATAAATAAAAAAGATTACTTTTTAGAACTTTTTAAAAGAAGTCCCCAATATATAGACAAAGTAAAGTTATTATATGACTACTTAGAATGTTTAGATAGTAGAGATAAGGAAGTTAATCAATTATTTTTATTTCAAGGAGAAGATAATAAACCTATGTATTTAAAAGTTAATAAAAAGCATGTTGATCAAAATTCCATAGATTTTTTTACAAAAATGCCTTCACAACTTTTTGATATACAAATATTGGATAAAGGAGGAAAGTCTTATAACGATTTAAGTAATGGAGAAAAGTCAGCTTTAAGAATTAGATCCTATATCGAAAGTATTTTACATAATAATGAAAAACAACACTTTTTTATTTTATTAGACGAACCAGCAAATGATATGCACCCTGAATGGCAGAAGAAATTACTAAGTTATCTAGTAGAGACTTTTAAGAATAGAACTCAAACTATTCATTTTATCTTTACATCTCATTCCCCTTTTATTATTTCAGATTTACCAAAAGAAAATGTAATCTTTTTAAAAGATGGAAAAATCGATAAAGGTTTACATCAACAAACTTTCGGAGCAAACATACACACCTTATTAAGTGACAGCTTCTTCATGGAAGATGGTTTAATGGGAGAGTTTGCAAAGGGTAAGATAACTGAGATTAAAAAGTTTTATGAAAAAGTTATTAAAGAAAAAAAGACAGATGAAAATATAGAGTTTTATGATAAACATCAAAAAAAGTTTTGGCAAATCCAAAAAATTATAGGTGAGCCATTCTTACAACGAGTTATAGGTAATTATTTAGATGAATTGGAGCTAATATTTTCTGATGATAATACTTTAATCCAAAAAGAGTTAGATGAGATTGAAGAGAGAAAAAATTATTTATTGAAATTAAAAGAAGAATCACATAATGATAGAAATTAACTATAAAAATCTTGATTTGGAAATTTATTGGGAGGAAGTTAAGAAGGAGACATTTCAGAAGCCTAAAAGTGATTCTACAAATACGACATTAAAAGACTACCAAGATAAGTTATTTATTGATAAGAAATTAAGTGTGTCTCTTGAAGAATTGTATAGATTCCTACAAGAAAAAAATGATGTTTTTAAAACAATATTTAGTGATATAGAGTTAAAAACTCTAATTTTATTACATGTTGATGAGCTTAATCATAAAGTTAGAAAAATTGAAGAGAAAATCAACCTTTTAGATGAAGATAAACAAAAACAATTGAAAATAATTTTAAAAGATGTATTTCAATATAGTAAATTTCAAGCTAAAGTATTAGCTCCTTATTTTGAAAAATATTTGAACCCTCGTACTTGTTATTATTGTAATATTGATTTTATTAACCGTTATGGTGAAGAAGAAGTTGAAAAAAATGGTAAAAAAGAAATTGAGTTTAAAAATAAATTTACATTAGACCATTTTATAGATAAAGGGCGTTATTCTTATTTAGCACTCTCTTTATTTAACCTCATACCATGTTGCTTTATTTGTAATTCCAAAAAAATAAAAGGAAGTATAGAGTTTTATGGAAATGAAAAATTGCAAAATACAAATCCCTATTTAAGAAGTTTTGATTTTGATGAAAAGGTAAAGTTTAAACTTTTTTTAACGGATAGTTGTGAAGATTTAGATATTAAATCAAAAGATAATATAGATATAAGACTCAAAGAAAATTATTCTAATAAGTATGATTGTAAAGATGGCTATATAGAAAAGTTTCAGCTAGATAAACGCTATCAAGCCCACAAAGACATAGTCTTTGAAATGCTAGAAAATGCTAAACTCTATTCCGATAGTAGATTAAAAGAATTACAAGAACTAACAGGGATTCCTTATCAAGAAATAAAAAAAGATATTTTTAACTTGATAGAGGATGATGCTGATTTGTCGAAAGAACCATTTTCTAAACTTAGAAAAGATATGGCTGATGAACTTGGTATTGAGAGGGTAAGGCTAAAATGAACCATAAATCCTTCGCAAAAAAAATGAATGCTTACACCGTTCTCTATGTAGAAGATGACCTCTCTGTACGTCAATACATTGCAGAATTTTTAAGACGTTACTGTAAAGAAGTTTATGAGAGTGATTCTGCTGAAGAGGGGATGGCGCTTTATCATCAACATCAACCAGATATTTTGTTGCTCGACATTAACTTAGGTGGTATGTCAGGTGTTGAGTTTGCAGAGTATGTTCGCCAAAAAGACAAAAAAACACGCATACTCATCTCCACAGCTTATTCAAACAAAGAGTTTATGTTAGCTGCCATAGAACTCAACCTTACGCGTTACCTTATAAAACCAGTGACCAATGAAGATTTAGTAAAAGCTTTTGAAAAATGTTCTGATGAGTTAGAAGAAGCATCTTTAGTAGAGTTGGGTGAAGGCTATGTTTATAACAAAAACAGAGCTTTAGTCATACAGGAAAAAAATGAAATGACTTTACGAAATAAAGAAGTTGAAATTTTAGAATACTTTCTTGAACATGAAAATGAAGTGGTACGGTATGAACAGTTAGAGCAGAGCATTTGGAAAGATGAAGTGATGTCTCGTGATGCTATTCGTAGTCAAATACGGAACATTAGAAAAAAAGTACCTGCTAAACTGTTTCAAAATATTAGTGGCTTAGGTTATAAGTTTTCTAGGAAAAAAGATGACTAAGTTACAAGAGATTGCTGAGTACGAAGACTTTTTTATTGATTATCATGCTTCATTACCTGAAGCCATAACGAAGATGAATAAAAATGCTAATGGTTCGGTTGTATTACTAAATGAGAATTTTCCTGTTGCGATGTTGACTCAGAGTGATATCATCAATGCTTTAGGTGAAAAAGCTGATTTGAGTTTGAGCATCTATCATTATGCAACGCAACTCCTTATCTCTGTGGAGGAAACACGCCCCATAGAGTTTGCCATTAAACTTTTTTCTGAACATAATATTCGGCGTATTGTTTTACTTGATGAAAATAAAGAATTTGCTGGAGTAGTATTGCAAGAACGACTTTTTGACTTTATGGGTGAAGACATTTCTAAAGTTGAAGTACAGCAAGAGGTAGATAAGCAGTTAGAGAAGCGTTTGGAAAATGAGTATTTGCTTATGCAGCAGTCAAAGTTAGCAACAATGGGAGAGATGATAGGACACATTGCCCATCAATGGCGACAACCGTTGGCACAGTTGGGTGGTATATTTATGAACCTAGATGCTGCCTATGCTCATAAAGATTTAACAGAAGAGTATTTGGAACAACGCATTCAAAAAGGGAATGAACTTATAAAGTACATGTCTCAAACTATTGATGACTTTCGTCAGTTTTTTGAACCTAATGAAACAGAACAAACGTTTAATGTAGAGACTTATATTCAAAGTGCCATTCATATTATACAAGCATCGTTAACATACGCTCATGTTGAGTTAGAAGTACTTTCTTCTGATAAAACATTATGTGTTAAGGGGTATCCCTCTGAGTTCTCTCAGGTAATTTTAAATCTTTTAGACAATGCTAAAGATGTTTTTATGGAAAGAGATATTAAGTCTCCTAAGATAAGCATAGAAACAGAAGCTGTTAATGATAAAGTCTTCATAAGCATTAGTGATAATGCTGGAGGAATGGATACAAAAATTATAAATAGGATTTTTGATATCTATTTTTCAACAAAAAGAGAAAAAGGTGGCAGTGGGTTAGGTCTTTATATGTCAAAGTTAATTATTGAAAAAAAATGTAAGGGAAAAATATCGGTTGAGAATGGCTTAGAAGGAGCTATTTTTAGCATCTCTTTAGATTTAGCATAAATTTTAATGCCTTAAT
>CACVAR010000089.1 GCA_902727905.1 uncultured Sulfurovum sp.
AAAGAAAAAAAGAGACACCTCTTCCTTTCATCTCTACTAAAAAGCGTTTAAAACTAAAGGTGCTTGACCGTAATGGTCAAGCAGTTAATCGTGCTAAAGTTCTTGTGGGCAGTACCACACGATACACAAATAGTGCAGGAACTCTACACCTTTTTCCTTCTGTTGATGATACTCAGAACATAGATTCTATTACGATAGTAAATCAAGTTGTACCCATAAACTTTGACACAACAAATGAAAAAACCATCACCATTAACAACGTAGCGACAGCCGTAAAAAGTTTAGATTTAATGTTTGTCATAGACACTACAGGAAGTATGAGTGACGAAATGGAATATTTGGCTAAAGAGTTTGAATCAATTGTTTCAAATATAAAAGCCAAATACCCTGATGTCAACATACGTTTTGGACTCACCCTTTACAAAGATAAGGGAGATGACTACGTTGTTAAAGACTTTGCATTTACTTCAGAAACACAAAAAATGAAAGAACAACTTGCTGCACAATCTGCAAATGGTGGAGGTGACTACCCTGAAGCGATGGACAAAGGTATTCAAAAGGGACTTGATGCCTCATGGGCTGCAGAAGATGGTGTACGTATTATGTTTTTAGTAGCTGATGCACCACCTCACGATGAAGATATGAAAAAAATGCTTCCTCTCATTAAAGAAGCACGTGACAAAGCTGTTCGCATCTACCCTATAGGTGCTAGTGGTGTGGCTGAAAAAGCTGAGTTTATTATGCGTCATTTAGCCCTTTTAACTGAAGGTCGTCATCTATTTTTAACCGATGATTCAGGCATAGGAAACAGCCATGAGGAGCCAAAAGTAGCTTGTTATCAAGTGACAAGACTTGACCAACTTATCCGTAGAGTACTTGAAAGTGAACTTTCTGGTAAACGTGTTGAAGCTACAAAAGATGAGCTAATTCGTACTGTTGGGTCTTATAACAATGGTATATGTACTCCATCAAAGTCAAGCAATACTAATAATTAAAACCCAACTTTTAAATTCGCACCAACAAACTCATAACTTATGTTATGAGGTGGTCCTTCCCAACCTCGTTGAACTTTAGCAACCACAATCGCAATGCGTTTATTGTTTTTCTATCTATGTAGTAGCTAAGAATTAAACACAAATAAGATTTATGTTAGAATAGTGAGATTATGGGACAAATAAAAAGAGTAGAAATAGATAAAGCGACAAGTGTAATTATCAGAGAGATAATAAAAGAAGATTATAGGTACAGAGTAAGAAAAAGAGCGAATGCGATTTTGTATAAAAGCCAAGACTATAGTGTAAAAGAGATAGCAAAGCTTTTAGAAGTTAGAGCAGATACAGTCTATGAATGGATTTGTAAATATGAGTTAGAGGGAGTAGAATCTTTTTACGATAAGCAAGGAAGAGGAAGAAAAAGTATTTTAAAAGATTCAGATGCTGATAGAATCAGAGAATTGGTTATCAATAGTCCGTCTGTACCAG
>CACVAR010000090.1 GCA_902727905.1 uncultured Sulfurovum sp.
TACAAAAAGAAGAGGTTGAAAGATTTATTGATGGTATCTGTTTAATCTCTTTTCATCAAAAGATTAACTTTTTATGGCGACCATTTTTAAAAGATAAAGATGATGATATGGTTTTAGAAGTAGCATTTAATGCTGGAGCGAATTATATTATTACCCATAATTTAAAAGACTTTGAAGGTGTTGAAGATAAGTTTAATATCAAAGTTATAACACCAAAAGAGTTTTTACAACGAATAGGAGTTTGAAAATGAATTTTGCATTACGAATACCAGATTATTACAAAGAAGAGATTGAAATACTCAAAGGAGATGTTTCGATTAACCAATTTATAGTGAATGCTTTGGCTGAAAAAATAGCCTCACTCAAAACATTGGACTACCTAGAAGAGCGAGCTAAAAGAGCGTCGATTGAGGATATGTTTGAGATAATGAATAAAGTACCTGATGTAGAACCTGAAAGTAGAGATAAGATTTAATGACATTTAGTAACTACATGAACGAATGGCTTTACGGAGAAGAGGGGTACTACAAAACTTTTAAAGACATTGGTAAAGAGGGTGATTTTTATACGGCTGTGAGTACAAGTTCTTTTTTTGGGGCGAGTATTGCGAACCATTTTTACAAACTCATGCAAGAAGAGTCTTTTAAAAGAGATGGTTGGCTCATAGAGGTTGGGGCGCATAAGGGGTATCTGCTTTGTGACATGATTCAGTGGCTTTATACCCTTGACCTAACTTTGGTTCAGACTTTGAAGTTTGGAATCGTTGAGCGACAGGAACATGTTCAGCAAGAGCAGTTAGCTTACATCGAAGAGCGTTTTGGTTCGGACATTAGCATTACGCATTTCTCTGACATTGATGAAGTAGAAGTAGACTATGCTTTTGTGGTTGCCAATGAAATTTTTGATGCTTTTCCTTGTGAGTTGATTAAAGATGGCGAAGAAGCGTTTGTACAGGACAACGTTATAGCGTGGAAAGAGGCAGACTCTGAGCTATTGGCTTTTGCTCAAAAACACCGACAAGTAAAAGGTGAAGTGGCTGTAGGTTATGAATCCTTTGCGTTGCACATGGCAAAAGGCATTAAAAAGTGTGACTTTGTTTCATTTGACTATGGTGAAAAGCTAGTACGAAATGACTTTTCAGTACGGGTGTATGAAAAGCATAAAGTGTTACCTCTTTTTGATGAAGAGTTGCTGTTGGCTGATGCCTTTAAAAAGGCAGACATCACTTATGATGTAAACTTTGGGCATGTCATCGAAGCTTTTGAAGAAGCTGGGTTTGAACTTGACAAGTATGAAACACAGGCTAGGGCGTTGGTACGGTTTGGTCTTATAGATATACTTGAACAATTTGCTAAACAAGCAACACAAAATAACTATGTACGAGAAGCAGACAAGATTAAAACGCTTATTGCTCCAACTATCATGGGAGATAAGTTTAAAATGGTACACTTTAAGAAATAATTTAGGAGTAGGG
>CACVAR010000091.1 GCA_902727905.1 uncultured Sulfurovum sp.
GTGAGTTCATAAACTTCATTAGCAACGTCATCAGTATACAGAAGGTTAAAGTCATCTACAGGCTTAGTAATAAGCTCTAAAGACTCCTCTTTACTTAGATAATCCACCTTTAATCTTTGTGCATTGGAAAAGTACTCATCCCAGTTAGGGGAGGTTAAATCAGAGATACGTAGCATCCCTGAAAAAAGAAAAATAACCTGATTTTGAGACTGCATAAAGCTTCTCATGTTTGCCAAAATATCTTCACCATGTTTTTTTACGATATGTTTATGAAAAGATTCATACTCATCAAATGCGATAATAACTTTGTAGTTTAATGCTTTAGTATGTTCAGTTAAATACGCTTCAAAAGCAATCCAACTCTCTAAAATATCATCACTCATTTCTATATTCTCATCAATACCCAACATCTTATTTAACTCTTGATTAATATTTTGTACAAAAGTATCAAATCGTTTATTGGTTCCACTCTGCATGTCTAGCTTAACTATTTTAAACCCTGAACCTAAAAGCTGTTCTAGGTAATTTATCAGTGAGGTTTTACCTACTCTTCTTTGACCTTGAATTAACAATAGTGGCATCTGTGGTGAGGTGTAGATAATATTTGAGAGTCTATCTACCACATCTTTACGACCTTTAAAGAGTTGATTTTGATAGTTAGGGCTAAGTGGATTACCTATATTGTAGATATTTGGGGTGATTGGTTCTCTATTTTTAGCTTCTAGTTCTAAATTTTTTAATCTTGCATCGGCTTCGTCTAAATTGGCTCTTATGGCTTTTAAATAATATTCACTCCATCCTCTTTTTTCTATTATCATCTGTTGTTCTAAATCTTTTAATATTTCTAATATTCTTGTCAAGGTAGCTTTTTTATGATGAATGTTATTTTGGATTTGATATGTTTTAAGTTCATTTCTAAGTTCATATAAAAAAGTTCTAAAACTTAAATTAAACTGATTCTTTTTATGAACTTTAACCGATGGTATACTTAAGAGAGATAATGGACTATGATACATCTTTGAAGCCTCTGTAACATGTAATAGATAAAAAGCTAAGTTTCTTTGATAGGGTCTAAATTCAAATAAAAACTTGATAAAATCATTAGCTGAACGACTTTCAAAAAAAATATCATCTGCTAATTTTCTTTTAACATTATATAGAGGAAGAATAATAAAGCCATCCTCTATATATGGATTATTCCGTAAATTTACTTTTGAAAAAAAGCTATAGAAAAAATGATACACATAAGAATAAATTCTAAGTGCTACAAAAGAATAAATAAATAAAAACTCTCTAATTGATAATGACATATCAAAAATAATAAGAAGAACTATAGATAAGAATATTATAATAACCCAAACTGCTAATTAAAAGCCAATTCTTGATGTTGTTTAGAAAGTTTAAAAAACCTATCAATGGAGTAAGCTAAAATAAACAGTTTTAGCTTAACAAGAAAGCCACGAATAGAAGTAG
>CACVAR010000092.1 GCA_902727905.1 uncultured Sulfurovum sp.
TCAGTACAGGACGTAAACGTTTTATGGCTCCCTCAACTACAGCCTCTTTTACAGCAACCCCTTGTCCAACTAAATAGTTAAAGTAATTCATCATCACCACCCCATTAAGCATGGCAATTCCAAGCAGCGCAATAAACCCAACTGAAGCTGGAACCGATAAATACTCACCAGAAAAGTAGAGTCCTGCAAAACCTCCAATGAGTGCGAGTGGTACATTCATAAAAACCATAACAGCTTGGAGCAATGAACCAAAAGAGACAAAAAGAAGTACAAACACTAAGAAAAGTGCTATAGGCACAATAATAAGTAACCTATCTGAAGCACGTTGTTGATTTTCAAACTCTCCTCCATAACTCAAATAGTAACCAGCTGGAAGCTTAAGCTCTTGGCTTATTTTAGCTTTAACCTCATCAACAAACCCCACTAAGTCTCTACCTTCTACATTACTTTGGACAACCGTTTTTCGGTAACCATTTTCATGTTCTATCTGTACAGCACCATTTGTCTCTTTAAAAGTAACCAAAGTACTTAAAGCAACACTTTTACCATTAGCCAATGGATAATAAAGTTTAGAGAGTTTTCCAAGAGAGTTTTGTAGCTCATACTCTCCTTTTACAACTAAGTCTATACGTCTCATCCCTTCTTGAATAATGCCTACTGATGTACCACTAACCATGGTGTTTAAAAACGCATTTAATTCATCTTGACTAATACTGTGATAGCCCATAACCTTTTGATTAAAAATCAATTCATAATAAGCGACACCTTCATTTGCTTTTTTATAAACATCTGAACTCCCTTTGGTTGCTTCTAAAATAGTTTTTATCTCTTCAGCAATACTTTCAAGCTGTGCATGGTCACTTCCAAAGATATCAATAGCCAAATCACCTCTAACTCCTGTTAACATCTCTGAAACACGCATCTCAATGGGTTGGGTAAAGCCTGCTTCTATTCCTACCATTTCATCTAAGACTTCACGTATTTTCTCTATGATAAACTCCTTAGAAGGCTCTCTCCACTCCTCCTTAGGTTTTAAGACTAAAAAAGTATCCGTATCATTCAAGCTCATAGGGTCTAGTCCTAACTCATCACTTCCAGTTCTCGCAATAATATCTTGTATTTCAGGAACTGCTTTCATAAGCTTTCGTTGTAGTTTTAAGTTCAGTACACGACTCTCATCCAGTGAAATAGAAGGCAACATCTCAACTCCAATAATAATACTTCCCTCATCCATCGTAGGCATAAATGTTTTCCCTGTTTCTGAAGCCAAATAGAGCGAGCCAGCAAAAAGTACCACGACCAATGCCATAACACTCTTTGAAAAACGGATTGAAAAAAGCAATATAGGACGATAAAGCTTAATCAGTACACGTACCAACCACGACTCTCTATCTGGACGTTTTCTTAAAATAAATGAACTCAATACAGGAATGAGTGTTAGTGCCAAAACCAATGAAGAGAAAAGTGCAAAA
>CACVAR010000093.1 GCA_902727905.1 uncultured Sulfurovum sp.
CTGCTCCTGACTCTCTTGATGAAGTTGACCCAAAAATACTTGAAGCCTATAAAAAACTCGGAATTCCATTGGATGAACAAAAACAACTACAAGGAATTGCTGTTGATGCTGTTTTCGATTCGGTCTCTGTAAAAACAACCTACAGTGAAGAGCTTGAAAAACATGGGGTCATCTTCTGTTCTATTTCAGAAGCCATTCAAGACCATCCTGAGTTAATAAAAAAATACATGTTTTCAGTTGTTCCCATGACCGACAACTACTTTGCAGCCCTCAACTCGGCTGTCTTTACCGATGGTACGTTTGTTTACATTCCTAAAGGGGTGCGTTGTCCTATGGAACTTTCCACTTACTTTAGAATTAACGCTTTAAACACAGGACAGTTTGAACGTACGCTCATCATTGCTGATGAAGGCTCTTATGTCTCTTATAATGAAGGCTGTTCAGCCCCAACACGCGATGAGCATCAACTTCATGCTGCTGTGGTTGAACTTATTACCATGAAAGATGCTGAGATTAAGTACTCCACCATTCAAAACTGGTATCCTGGAGATGAAAATGGTGATGGGGGAATTTATAACTTTGTAACCAAAAGAGGACTCTGTAAAGGTGACAATTCAAAAATATCTTGGACACAAGTTGAAACAGGTTCTGCCATTACGTGGAAGTACCCCTCTTGTGTGCTTAAGGGTGACAATTCAGTAGGTGAATTTTACTCGGTAGCCGTGACCACCCTAGCTCAACAAGCTGACACAGGAACCAAAATGATTCACTTAGGGAAAAATACCTCATCGACCATTGTTTCCAAAGGTATTTCTGCAATGAAAGGGCAAAACATCTATCGTGGTTTAGTAAAAGTAGCCAACTCTGCTACGAATGCTAGAAACCACAGTGAGTGTGATTCGCTACTTATTGGTGACCAATGTGGCGCACACACTTTTCCTTACTTGGAGTCCAAAGACAATCAAGGACAAATAGAACATGAGGCAAGTACTTCTAAGATTTCAGATGAACAACTCTTTTACTTACGTCAAAGAGGCATAAGCGAAGAAGATGCTGTTTCCATGATAGTACATGGCTTCTGTAAAGAGGTCTTTAGTCAACTCCCTATGGAGTATGCTGTTGAGGCGAAAGCCTTACTAAACTTAACATTAGAAGGGAGCGTAGGATAATGCTAACCATTAAAAACTTACATGCCAATATTGG
This sequence comes from uncultured Sulfurovum sp., assembly GCA_902727905.1. Classification (GTDB taxonomy): domain Bacteria; phylum Campylobacterota; class Campylobacteria; order Campylobacterales; family Sulfurovaceae; genus UBA1140. The sequence continues at coordinate 1,204 of CACVAR010000093.1, forward strand.
CGACAACAACATATTACAAGGCTTAGACTTAACCCTTGAAGCAGGAAAAGTACATGTCATTATGGGACCAAATGGTGCTGGTAAATCTACCCTTTCAAAAGCCATTGTGGGTCATTATGAGGTTGAGGTTACCCAAGGTAAAATTAACTATAAAGGTCAAAACATTGTGGATCTTCCAGCTGAAGAGCGTGCTTTAGAGGGAATATTTTTAAGCTTTCAAAACCCAACCGAAATCCCAGGAGTTAACAACGCCTACTTTTTGCGTAC
>CACVAR010000094.1 GCA_902727905.1 uncultured Sulfurovum sp.
CTAAAACAAAAACTAAAAAACTTATTTGAAGGAAACGAATAAATGACAATACTACCAGCCATAGACCTAAAAGACGGAAAAGCAGTACGCTTAAGTAAAGGCTTAATGGACTCAGCAAAGATATACTCAGATGAGCCATGGCAAGTGGCTAAGCGATTTGAAGAATTAGGATCTGAGTGGGTTCACTTGGTTGACCTTAATGGTGCTTTTGCAGGTAAACCTGAGAACTTAGAACAGATTAAAAAGATTCGTGAAAATTGTAATCTCAAACTGGAATTAGGTGGAGGAATTCGTGATGAAGATACCATTAAGATGTATTTGGAACTGGGGATAGATAGATTAATTCTTGGTTCTATTGCTGTAAAAGATGCGCAGTTTGTAAAAGATATGGCTGCTAAATATCCTATAGTTGTAGGAATAGATGCCATAGATGGTATGGTAGCTGTTGAAGGTTGGGCAGAGACTTCAGACATGAAAGCAACGGATTTAGCCAAAGAGTTTGCAGCTTGTGGTGTTGAAGCAATTATTTGTACTGATGTTGGTCGTGATGGGATGATGACTGGAGTTAATATAGAGTTTACAAAAGCCATTCAAGAAGCTTCTGGACTTGAAACCATTGCAAGTGGAGGGTTAAAAGATATGACAGATATTAACGGCCTAATTGAAGCTGGAATTGATGGAACGATTGTTGGGAAAGCTTTTTATGAAGGTACTTTAGATTTAGAAGAGGCATTTGGAGTTGCTAATGCGTAATCAATATTATGAATTGACGATGACATTAAAAGAGACAGATTTTGTAGAGTTTATTGCTGACTTTGTAGCCAATATAGCTGGTGATGGTTTAGAAATTGGTCGTGATCATATTATTGTGCGTTCTGAAAATGACTTATCCCATATAGAAGAGGCTGTTAGTACTTTAGTGGGAACACTTGGTGGTGCGATTGATATAGTGTATAAAATGGAGAAAAAAGAGAATGAAGATTGGATTGCTTCGTATCAAAATTCTATAGAGCCTATAGAAGCTGGAGAGTTTTATATTTACCCAAGTTGGTATGAAGCTAAAGAGGGTAAAATCAACATCAAAATTGACCCTGCATTAGCATTTGGTTCGGGACATCATGCAACAACATTTTCGTGTTTAGATGTGATAGGAACAAATGTTCATAAAGGTCAAAGAGTATTAGATGTTGGCTGTGGTTCAGGTATTTTAGGTTTAGCAGCAAGAAAGTTAGGTGCTAAAGTTGAACTATGTGATACCGATCCAATTTCAGTTGACTCGTGTGAACAAAACTTTGCATTAAATGGTGTAGAGTATGATGAGCTTTGGGAAGGTTCAGCGAACCAAGCCCAAGGTGAGTATGATGTGGTGATAGTGAATATTATAGCTGATGTACTTAAGTTTATTGTTCATGACTTAACAAGAGCTACACGTAAAGATGGTATCTTAATTCTTTCTGGTATTTTAGATAAGAAAGAAGAACAAGTAACCCAAGTCTATAAAGGCTTTGAGTTAGTAGAACGCAAACAAAAAGATGAGTGGGTAACGCTTGTTTATAAGAAAAATTAAATTAGGAAACTTTTAGAAATATGACAAACCAAAACAATAACAATCAAAATAACGAAAATAACGGTAACTTCTTTAATGATAATCCTATGTTAGCATTTGGAATTTTTATTTTAGTCATGGTTATTCTTTTTAAATCGTTTATGGGTGACAGTAACTTAACAGGTATTATGGGAAACCAAGCAATTACTAAAGTTGAACAAGTAAAGTACTCAGACATACGAAAACTTGTTAAGAACAAAGAAGTACAAGCTGTAAAAATTACTTCTACAACGATTGAAGCGATAAGTAAAGAAGGCACAAAAAAATATGTGGCTAAAAACATTCCTGCTTATGATATGGAATTTATCCCTTTACTTGAAGAGAATGGAATAGCGTATGAGGGACAGGTTGGAGAAGGTGCATTAGCACGTTACTTTAACATGCTTTTACCCATTATTTTTATTATTGCTATTTGGTTGTTTCTAGCTAAAAAGATGTCAAAAGGAATGGGTGGAATTTTGGGTGCTGGTAAAGCTGACAAAATGATAAATTCTGAACGTCCTGATGTTAAGTTTGATGATGTTCAAGGAGTACAAGAAGCCAAAGATGAAGTGGTTGAGATTGTTGACTTTTTACGTTACCCTGAGCGATACATTGAACTTGGTGCAAAAATTCCAAAAGGTCTTTTACTTGTGGGACCTCCAGGTACAGGTAAAACACTTTTGGCTAAAGCCGTGGCAGGTGAAGCAGAAGTTCCATTCTTTTCAGTAAGTGGTTCAAGCTTTATGGAGATGTTTGTAGGGGTTGGTGCATCACGTGTACGTGACCTTTTTGAACAAGCTAAAAAGAATGCTCCAGCGATTATCTTTATTGATGAGATTGATGCAATTGGTAAGTCACGTTCTTCTGGAAATCAGATGGGTGGACACTCTGAGCAAGAGCAGACACTAAACCAGTTACTCGCAGAGATGGATGGTTTTGGTACAGATACACCAGTAATTGTTTTAGCTGCGACAAACAGACCTGAAACATTGGATGCAGCTTTACTAAGAGCTGGACGTTTTGATAGACAAGTACTTGTTGACAAGCCAGATTTTGCTGGACGTTTAGCCATTTTAAAAGTACACTCTAAAGGTGTTAAGTTAGCTGATACGATTGATATGGAAGTGATCGCAAAACAAACGGCTGGAATGGCTGGTGCTGATTTAGCAAATATCATTAATGAAGCTGCTTTACTTTCTGGAAGACGTAACAAAAAGACCATTACCCAAGATGAACTTTTAGAAGCAATTGAAAGAGCATTTGTTGGTCTTGAGCGAAAAAATAGAAAAGTATCTGATGTTGAGAAAAATATTGTGGCTTACCATGAAAGTGGACATGCCCTAATGGCTGAGCTGACTAAAGGTTCAACAAGAGTTACTAAGGTCTCTATTATCCCTAGAGGTTTAGGTGCTTTAGGTTATACATTACATTTACCAGATGAAGAAGATAGATTCTTAAAGCGTAAATATGAACTTATGGCAGAAGTTGATGTACTTCTTGGTGGACGTGCAGCAGAAGAGGTTTTCTTAGGTGAGATTTCAACTGGTGCTGGAAATGACCTTGATAGAGCAACGGCTATTTTAAAAGACATGATTATGGTTTATGGTATGTCAGATGTTGCTGGACTTATGGTATTGTCACGTTCACAAAGTTCATTCCTTGGTGGTGGACAGGTGAACAATGAATTTTCTGAAGAGATGTCACAAAATATTGATGCAAGCATTAAGGCGACATTAACAGAGCGTTATGAGTATGTTAAACAGACACTACGTGACTACAATGATGCTATTGAAGAGATGACAGCTGTTCTTTTAGATGTTGAGGTAATTGAAGGAGCGAAAGTTCAAGAGATTATTAAAGCATTTGAAGAAGAGAATAATATGGAGTCAAGAATGGCACATATTAAAGTTGAGAAAGAAGAAGATTAAAAATCTTCTTCTAGTCCACACTTCTTAAAAAGTTAATAGCAACTAAAATAGATTCTTTCCATATTAATTCTTTATTATCAATCATTTCCCATAATTCATTTAAGTTAACCCATTTTTGATCAACAATAATATCCTCTTCATCAGGATTATCAATAGGTATTTCCATCATATTAGGGTTCTTAGCTATATAGTAGTAGATGTTTACAGAAGAGAAAAGCTTGTCAAATTGATGATATAGAGACCATTCTTTAGCTTCCATTTTAATCTCTTCAGCCAGTTCTTCTTGTGCTGTTTCAAGTGGAGTAAGATTAGGCTTGTCCATTCCTCCTGAAACAAATTTCCAAATCTCTTTGTTGTATTGTTTTCGGTATTCTTTAATGAGTAGTATCTTTTTATTTTTTTCATCATAGGGTAGAACAATAACAATGTCATTACGAGCTTGTCTTGGTTTTTTACAAAATTTATTACAAAAGGTCTTTAACATAGTAGTTCCTAAAATTTATTTTGGGATTATAGCATTTTATCAATTTGACAAAAAAATAAAAATCGGTTAAACTTCTTCCAATAAAAATTTTAAAAAGGAGTGACCATGTTACGACATATAACATCTAGAAATCAAACTATTGGATTTACTTCACTTCTTCTGCTCTTTCTCTCTGTATAACCACGCACTTTTATTTAACCACTTTTAATTACAATTATAACTAACAGACAAGTTCTGTTTATATCTATAGGAATAGACAATGAAATACCAAAAATTTAACAAGATAAACTTGCCAAACCGAACATGGCCAAATGCTGAGATAAGAAAAGCACCTATTTGGTGTTCAGTGGATTTACGAGATGGAAACCAAGCATTAATTAAACCTATGTCTTTAGAGAAAAAAGTTCGTTTTTTTAACTTGTTAGTAGAAGTTGGATTTAAAGAAATAGAGATAGGCTTTCCTTCAGCTTCTGAGGTAGAGTATGAGTTTACACGTCACTTGATAGAGAACGATTTAATTCCTGATGATGTAAGCATTCAAATCTTGACACAAGCACGTGAGCATTTGATTAAAAAAAGTGCCGAAGCATTGCATGGGGCTAAAAATGTAATTGTTCATTTGTATAACCCAACATCAACCATGCAAAGAGATGTTGTTTATGGTAAAAGCCAAGATGAAATTATAGACATTGCTTTAGATGGGGTAAAGTGGATAAAAGAGTATTTTATTGATTTTGAGGGTAGTGTCAGATTTGAGTATTCACCTGAGAGTTTTACCCAAACAGAGTTAGATTACGCTGTGACTATTTCAAATGCTGTTATAGAAGCTTGGAATCCTCAAGGTAATGAGAAGATGATTTTGAATTTACCTTCAACAGTAGAGTCAGCTACTCCTAATGTTTATGCTGATCAAATAGAATATATGTCTACGAACATAGTACGACGAGAAAATGTTTTAATATCCGTACATGCTCATAATGATCGTGGTTGTGCTGTGGCTTCAACAGAGTTAGGATTAATGGCTGGTGCAGATAGAGTAGAAGGTACTTTGTTAGGTAATGGTGAACGAACAGGAAATGTTGACATTGTAACCGTTGGATTAAACATGTTTACCCAAGGAGTTAATCCTGAATTAGACTTTTCAAATGTTGATAAAATAGTAGAAGTAGTAGAAGAAGTGAATGAGATTAAAACCCATATTCGCCATCCCTATGTTGGGGAATTGGTCTATACAGCATTTTCAGGTTCTCACCAAGATGCCATTAAAAAAGGTATGAATAGACAAGAAGAAGATACTTTATGGTATGTGCCTTATTTACCGATAGACCCTAAAGATGTAGGACGAAGTTATGAATCCATTATACAAATTAACTCTCAGTCTGGAAAAGGTGGCGTTGCTTATATTTTAGATTCTGTTTTTGGTTATAAAATTCCAAAAGCGATGGAGCCTCATGTTGGGAAAATGATTCAAGGTGTTAGCGATAAACTTGATGGTGTTGTTAGTGAGGCAATGATTGGTAACTATTTTGAAGAACATTTTATGAATAGAGAAGAGTATTATGCTGTAAAAAATATTGATATCAGTATACAAAAGGGTGAAACCATTGTAGAAGGTGAGTTTTTTGTGGGGGAAGAACGAAGTGTATGTAAGCAAAAAGCTGAAGGAATTATAGAGGCTGTTAGTTTAGTCTTTGAATCTTTAGGGGTTAGGTTTGAGGTTATTGATTATCATGAACATGCTTTATCGATAGGAAAGGATGCGAGTGCCGTTGCTTATTTTAGCGTTGAGGTTAATAACAAAAGACATTATGGTGTAGGTACAGGCAGAAACATCTCTTATGCTTCTATTAATGCTTTAGTTTCTGCTTTAAATATAAGCCGTTAAAGTCCTGGACGTGAAGGATAATTTTCAGGTGCTTTATTCGTTGATCTCTGTTCAATAATTTTCTTTTTTGACAAGGCTTCTTCACGTGCCTTTAACTCTTCCTCCCAAGTAGAAAGTTCTTGGGAGCGTCTATCAAGATTTAAAGCGTCCTCTGAAGAAATTGTATTTTCTTTTTGTTCACTAATCTCTCCTACGATGACTCTTCTTGTTTCTATTACTGAGTTACCTAGATGATTGGTAGTCATGTAGATGACTGAATACTCACCTTCTTTTAAAATGTCAATTTGATGACTAATATCTACATTAAGATTTGTCCCACGTTTATCCACAGCCGTTGCTCCAGCTTCAACATAGCGTTCTCCTTTTTTTAACAATACAGGGTTTTTACCATTTAAATAGATGACAGGCATATGGCTGGTTTTTTTATTATTACTTTTAGTTTTTACTATAGAACTTTCTTTAAGAATAGTTTTTGGTTTTTCAATATTCTTTGCTGCAATACTTTTTTTAATAACTTTCTTAGTAGCTCTTTGGGGGTCAACCATTTGAATGTTATCTAGGAGACCACTACCTTTAATCACAAAGTTTTTAAGTTCAAGAATTTGAACATCAGCAATAGCATTCTGTAAATCGTTTAGTAAATTTCTTTCAAATTTCTTCCAGTTACCCAGTGCTGCCGTTTCACCTAAACCATATTGTAAGTATGAGTCTTCATTCCCAGGCGTATATATAAGAGTATATTTACCTTTGGTAGTATTTAGTTCTATCATAATGACAAAATCTTCATTGTAGTTCATTTCCCAAGATAGATGATACTGTGTTGCTTGGGTATTTTTATGTTTCAAACTGAGTTTATAGACACTTTGTGTGTGTTCACCTATAAGCTGTATCACTCGACTTTTTTTATCTTTATTATAGATGTTATTTATTTTTCCCATCGTTTTAGATGGAACTACTGACCATTTAGTAGTTTTTTTACTTTCAGCATTTTCGAGAAGAGTAGCAGAGAGTAAAGAGCTAGATAATAATAAAAGAGATAAGAAACATTTAAAGCGATACATAGAAATCCTAATCCTTGGTTAAAGTAATTATAGCATAATTAATAATATTTTTTAACATATATTTTTAAATTAGTATAATTGAGATAAAATACCACAGTTTAAATAAAAAAAGGAAAGCATGAACATGTTCTATCTAACCGAACAATTCTTCTCCATTCAAGGAGAGGGTAAATATGCAGGTATACCATCTTACTTTTTAAGAACAGGTGGATGTAATTTGTCATGCCCTGGGTTTGGAGCCTCTTATGATGTAAATGGTGTAGAACATATGGGCTGCGACACTTATTTTGCTGTAGATGGACATTTTTCTTCAGCTTGGCATAAAGTAGAAGATGCCTTGGTGCTTATAGCTAATTTAGAAGAAGAGTTTAGCAATATAGGTTATTTACCTCATGTGGTTATAACAGGAGGTGAACCCCTTATGTACTATAAAGATGAGGTTTTTTATGCTGTTATCTCATGGTTGGTTTCAAAAGAAATTCATATTACTTTTGAAACTAATGGAACAGTAGAGATAGACTTTGATACTTACCCTATTTATAGACAGACTATTTTCGCTTTATCTATTAAATTGGGAAATTCTGGAGAGCCTTTTTCTAAACGTATCAAACCTAAAGCCATTAAGGCGATGATTGAAAACTCTGTCGAGAGTTTTTTTAAATTCACCATTGATAAAAAGTTAACACAAACTACAGCCTTAGAAGAGATAAAAGAGATAACAAAAGATTTTAAAAAATCTACAGTCTATTGTATGCCTGTAGGTGAAAGCCGTGCAAATATTTGGCATAACGATAGGGCTGTTTTTGAGTTTTGTATGAAGCATGGTTTTAACTATAGTGATAGGTTACATATAAGGGTTTTTGATAC
>CACVAR010000095.1 GCA_902727905.1 uncultured Sulfurovum sp.
GCTTGTAGTGATAAAGATGCAGTAAATGAGTATGATAAACCAGCACTTCATTGGTATCAAAATATTGTTAAAGAAGCAGCAAGTGTTAACCTAGATAAGGCAGACAACTTGTATATTTCATTAAAAAGTGAGCATTCAAGGTCTCCACTACTTCCTACTGCTACCATGATATTAGCTAATGCTCATATGGATGATCAAGCTTATATAATGGCAGATTATTATTTAGACGAATACTTAAAAAAATATGCATCAAGTTCACGTATAGAACAAGCAAAATTTTTAAAAATTAAAGCAGCATTTTTAGGTATTAAAGATGTCAATAAAGAACAAAAACTTATGCTTGACACTTTAGTGGAAGTTGATAAGTTTGTTAAAGCCTATCCAAACTCTATTTATTTACCAGTAGTTTCAACAGTTAAGGTACGTTTACATATGAGTCAGTACTTGTTAAACCAAAATGTTGCTAGTCTTTATGACAGACTAGGTAAAGATAAAGCAGCAGAAATTTACAATAATAAAAATGCACATTCTCCATTAAATATGGCAGATATAAAAGCGCCAGAAATTGGTTTTATTGATTCTATTTTAAAATAAAGTTGAAAGAGATTTATGCAGTTAAGTAATTACGAATCATTTCCTACACAGGTACCTGTTGTTATTGAGGACAATCTTTTTCTTTACCCTTTTATGATTTCTCCAATTTTTTTAACAAAAAAAGAAGACATAGAAGCAGCTACTTATGCTATGGAAAAAAATTCACTTATTTTGTTAATAACCACCAAAGAAGGTTTTGAAGGATCAAGAGAAGAAAGTGACCTACACAAAATAGGTGTTATTGGTTCTATCATGCGTAAAGTAAATATTCCTGATGGACGTGTCAAGATTTTGTTTCAAGGTATGGCACGAGGGGAACTTATAGGTACTTTAGATACGGTTAATGTAGATGAGGTTTCATTTCAAAGTTCGATGGTACATTTACTTGAAAACAAAGAATTTAATCAGTTAAAAGTCTCAGCTTTAATAGGGGTACTGAATGAAAAAATTAAACTTTTTTCAAAAGTGAATAATAATATTCCTGCTGACTTATTAAAAACAATTTCTGAAACTGATGACCCTTATAGAATAGTAGACCTAGTCTCTTCTTTATTAAAACTTTCAAAAACTAATGCTTATGAAATATATGCCAATGCTGATGTTGAGAAGCGTCTTTTACAGATTATAGATATTATTGCCTCAGAAATGGAATCAGCAAAAGTTGAAAAAGAGATTCGTTCAAAAGTTCATACGAAAATTGAACAGACAAATAAAGAGTACTTTTTAAAAGAACAGATAAAAGAGATTAATAAAGAATTAGGGGTAGATGCTCAAAGAGAAGAGGAACTTGAAGAGTTTAGAAAAAAACTTGAAGTGATTAAACCTCATGTAGTAGAAGATACTTTTAAAGAAATAGAGAAACAGTTAGAACGTTTTGCACGTATGCATCCAGATTCTGGTGATTCGGCACAAATTCAAACTTATTTAGAATGGGTTTTTGAACTTCCTTTTGGTGAACTTACTTCAAAAGCTTTAGAGGTACAAGAAGTTCAAGACGCATTGGATGCAGATCATTTTTCTTTGGAAAAGCCAAAGGAGCGTATCGTAGAGTTTTTTTCAGTCCGTCAACTAGCAGAAAAAAGAGAGATAGCATTAGAAGGTAGTGCAGGGACGATTCTGTGTTTCTCCGGACCTCCGGGTGTTGGTAAGACCTCTTTGGCTAATTCCATTGCTAAAGCATTAAATCGTCCTTTAGTACGTATAGCATTGGGTGGTTTAGAGGATGTTACAGAACTTCGAGGACATAGAAGAACTTATGTTGGTGCTATGCCGGGTCGTTTGGTTCAAGGGCTTATTACAGCTAAGAGTATGGATCCAGTTATTGTTCTAGATGAGATAGACAAAGTTGGAAGAACACATCGTGGTGACCCAACAGCTGTACTTTTAGAGATTCTCGATCCCGAACAAAACAAAGAGTATCGTGATCATTATTTAAATTTTGATATTGACCTAAGTAAAGCCATATTTATTGCCACGGCTAATGATGTTGGACAAATTCCAGCACCTCTACGTGATCGTATGGAGTTTATAGAAGTTAGTTCATATACTCCAAATGAAAAGTTAGAGATTGCTAAACAATATCTGATTCCTCAAGAGTTAAACAAACATGCTTTAAATAAAGATGAATTTGAGATTACAGATAAAGCATTAAAACTGCTTATTGATGAGTATACAAGAGAACCGGGAGTACGTGGATTACGTCGTAAGGTTGCAGGACTTATGCGAAAAGTTGCTACGAAGTTTCTTTTGGATGAAAATAATGAAAAACTTAAAATTAAAGTAAAAGATTTGCCTGAATTTGCTGACAAAAAAGTTTTTGAGATTTCAGCCATTGATCAGCAACCTCTTTTAGGAGTGGTGAATGGTTTAGCATGGACAGCAGTAGGTGGTGACGTACTTAAAATTGAAGCCATTAAACTACGTGGTAAAGGGACTGTAAAGCTTACTGGTAGTTTGGGTGATGTTATGAAGGAATCTGCGCATATTGCTTTTTCTGTTGTAAAAATTTTAGTTGACTCAGGTATGTTACCAGTCAATAAAGAGTTGATACCATTAAATACTAAGGAGAACGAAGCTACTGAGAATCTTGATGTAAGTGAGATTTACAAACGTTTTGATTTACATATTCATGTACCAGAAGGCGCAACTCCTAAAGATGGACCATCAGCTGGTATTACTATGGCTGTTGCTATTGCCTCTATCTTGTCAGAAAAGAGAGTAGACAACAGGGTAGCAATGACAGGCGAGTTAACACTAACAGGTAAAGTACTTCCTATTGGAGGTTTAAAAGAAAAGCTTATTGCAGCTTATAAAGCTGGTGTAACAAAAGCTTTAATCCCTGAAAAGAATTATGAACGAGATTTAGATGAAATTCCAGATGAAGTTAAAAATAACATGGAGATCATAGGTGTTTCTGTTATTGATGAGGTTTTGGCTGAGGCTTTGGTGTAAATTCGGTATTTAATACCGAATTTACAAGTTAAGTCTTAAAGTAAACTACGTACAGCCTCATTAAGTTCTTGATGGCTAACCTCTCCTGAGAAAGAGTATTCTGTAACACCATTTTTTAGTAAAAGTGTGTAAGGAAGCACGCCATTCCAACTATAGGTATTGTTCATTAAGTATAGTAGTGGACGCGCTTCATCTTTATCAATTATTGGATAATACATTTGAAACTTTTGTATTAGATTAGATGCGACTTGATTACTCATAGGCTCTTGAGCTTGTAGTGCTACTATTTCTAAACTACTAGAATATCTTCTTTTTATATCATTGATAATGGGCATTTCCTTAAAGCAATAAGGACAGTCTTGTCCAAAAACCTGTAAAAGTATGATTTTACCAGGATACCCAGGAAAAACAAGTCCATTGCTTCTTTCTTGAATCGATATAATTTGACCTTGAACTGTTTTTAGTTGATGGCTTTCACCGGCTGTTGCAACTGGAGCAGTTGGTGTAGGTATAGCCTGTGGCATCGGTGCTACTGCTGTAGGCTGTTCTTCATATACTTGGGGTGAAGTTGGTAGATTAACCTCTTTGTTTATACAAGCATTGGTACTTAATCCTATAAGAAGTAAAGAAGAGAGGAATAGAGTCTTTTTCATAAAATTTCCTTTTTTAATTATTCTCAAACATTATATCTTGTGATAATAAATAGTAAGGTAAATAGAGAAGTCCCAATTTTAATTTTTTAAAGGTATAATCTTCGAATTAATTTTCAATCTGAGTTTAGATAAATAGAGACAATATAATTCAGAGGTATAAGGATAAGAGAATGAACTGGACACCAAGTTCTTGGAGAGATTTTCCAATTAAGCAGCAACCAACATACGTAGACCAAGAAGCACTTAAGAGTGTTGAAGAAGAGCTTAGTTCTTATCCACCACTTATCTTTGCTGGAGAAGCAAGAACACTTAAAGAGAAACTCGCAAAAGTAGGAAGAGGAGAAGCTTTTTTACTACAAGGTGGAGACTGTGCAGAGAGTTTTGCTGATTTCAATACACCAAATATTAAGAACTTTTTCAAATTGATGTTACAGATGAACATGGTTATGATGTATTCAACCGGTAAACCAGTTGTGAAAGTAGGAAGAATCGCTGGTCAGTTTGCCAAGCCTAGATCTTCTGATTTTGAAGAGATTGATGGGGTAAAACTTCCTTCATACCGTGGTGATATTATTAACGGTATTGAGTTTACGGAAGAAGCTAGAGTTCCAAATCCTCATAATATGATTCGTGCTTATAATCAAGCAGGAACAACACAAAACCTTTTAAGAGCATTTTCAAGAGGTGGATTGGCTGATTTAAATAAAGTTCATCAGTGGAATTTAGATTTTATTAAAGACAATGAATTGGGTCAAAAATATGAAGTATTATCTCATAAGATTGATAATGCTGTTAAGTTTATGAGTGCCTGTGGTCTTTCTTCGGATGCTGTACCTCAGTTACATCAGACAACAATTTACACATCACATGAAGCACTATTATTAAACTATGAAGAGGCTTTGACAAAACAAGACTCTGAAGGTGACAATAAGTTTTATGACTGTTCTGCACATATGTTGTGGATAGGTGATAGAACAAGAGGTCTAAGTGATGCACATATTGAGTACTTTAGAGGTATTGAAAATCCTATTGGTTGTAAAGTGGGACCTACAATGGAAGAGGATGAGCTAATTCAGCTTATTGATGCTTTAAATCCAGAGAATGAGGAAGGTAGATTAAACCTTATTGTTCGTATGGGTGCAAGTAAAATTCAAGAGTTTTTCCCTAAGCTTCTTAAGCGAGTTCGTGATGAAGGTAGACATGTTGTTTGGTCATGTGACCCAATGCATGGCAATGTTGAGAAAAGTTCAAGTGGTTATAAAACCAGAGATTTTGAAAACATTTTATCAGAGGTAGAACAGTTCTTTACCATTCATAAAGAAATGGGAACAGTTGCTGGTGGAATCCATTTAGAAATGACAGGAAATGATGTTACGGAGTGTACAGGTTCAGCATCTTGTGCCATTACGGCTGAGGATTTGGGTAGTCGTTACCATACCCAATGTGACCCTAGGTTAAATGCCAGTCAGGCTTTAGAGCTTTCATTTATGATTGGTGAAATGATTAACGAATAACTTTTTTAATTATTCTGAAACGTTTAGACTTTAAATGTTTCAGATGTTCTACAATGCTTTTCCATAAAACACCCTTCACATTCTGGTTTAACAGCTTTACATTTGTAACGTCCAAAAAGTACCATGGCTTGATGAAGGAGATGTAAGTCAGTTTTAAACTTTTTACTTAACGTCTCTTCTGTTTTTAGTGCTGTTTTGTCTGCACTTAAACCTAGACGATGTGCTACTCTAAATACATGGGTATCCACAGCCATTAGGTTAGCACCGAAATATTCAATCATCACTACATTGGCTGTTTTCTGACCTACACCAGCTAGTTTTACAAGTTCATCTCTTTGGGCTGGAATTTCTCCATTATAATTTTCCATGATTGACTGAGCCATCTTAATTAAATTTTTTGCTTTATTAGTGAAAAAAGAACAACTATTGATGTATGATTTGACTTCATCTAAATCAGCATTAGCGAGTGCTATTGGATTAGGATAAGCTTCAAAAAGAGCAGGGGAGATAATATTAACTCTTTTATCTGTACATTGTGCAGAGAGCATAACAGCAATGAGTAACTCATAAATGTTTTTATAGTTTAGTTCAGTTAATGATTCAGGGTAATGTTGAAGAAAGATAGACTTAATCTCTTCAATCTCTTTTTTTGTTGCAGGTTTGATTTTTTTAATAGCCATAGTTAATCATCTTTTATATAACATTTTTGCTATTATACTTAATAAATTATTAGTTGTGATTTACCAATCATTTACCAATTAATGTTATAATATATCATTAATATATTTATAAGGTATAGACTTGAAAAAAATATTCAATTTGTTTTTACTATTTACTTCATTTAACCTAGTTTCTTTATCTGCAGGTGAAATTTTAGCAACAGTAAATGGTGAAAACATTAGTAAAAGTGATGTTAATGAATTTGTGGTTAAAAGTATTCCTGGTGCAACATTTAATTCTTTAAATGACATGCAGAAAGAATCCGTAGTTAATCAAATGATCGATCGAAGATTATTTTTAGAAGATGCAAAAAGTACTAATATTGAGAACAATATAGAGTATAAGCAGGCTTTAAAAAAGTTACAGGAAAACCTGATACTTGATTATTGGATGAAAGTAAAAGTTGAAGAGATAGTTGTTTCTGAAGATGAAGTAAAAAAATATTATTTAAATAATGTGGAGAAGTTTTCTAAGCCAGCTTCTGTAAAAGTGCGTCATATTTTATTAAAAACTAAAGAAGAAGCTATGGTATTGATTTCGGAACTGGAATTAAGCTCTAGATTGAAAAAGAAATTTATTGCTTTAGCCCATTCAGAGTCAACTGGTCCTAGTGCTGTTAATGGTGGTGAACTTGACTGGTTTGTTTATGAGCAAATGGTTCCAGAGTTTTCTGAAGCTGCTTTCTCGCTTAAGGTTGGAACTATTACGAAAAAACCTGTCAAAACACAGTTTGGTTATCATGTTATTTATCTTGAAGATAAAAAAGAAGAAGGCTCAATATCTTATGAGACTGTAAGAGATGAGATTGTGAAATCTTTGCGTTTATCTAGGTTCAAAGTAAAATTAGACAACTTAAGTAAAAAATTGAAAAAAACAGCAAATATTATTGTAAAATAACCTAAAAAAACGAAGGTAAATAAAAATGAGTAAACAAGTCTTAGATAGTCTGCCGTGTGGTGTTTTAAGTGGGGACCAAGTTCAAGAGCTTTTTGCAATAGCAAAAGAAGAAGGATTTGCGATTCCTGCTGTAAATGTTGTGGGAACATCGTCAATTAATGCTGTACTAGAAGCTGCTTCGAAAGTAAATTCACCTGTGATTATTCAATTTTCAAATGGTGGGGGTGAATTTTATGCTGGGAAAGGTATGCCATCTGAGCAAAAAGCAGTTCTTGGAACAGTAGCTGGAGCACAACATGTTCATACTGTAGCTGAGGCTTATAGTGTACCAGTTATTTTACATACTGATCATGCTGCACGTAAACTTTTACCTTGGATTGATGGTCTTTTAGATGCGAGTGAAAAGCATTTTGAAACATTTGCTAAGCCTCTTTTTTCATCACATATGATTGATCTTTCAGAAGAGCCTATTGAAGAAAATATTGCTACTTGTAAAACCTATTTAGAACGTATGGCTAAGATTGGTATTACGCTTGAAATTGAGCTTGGTGTAACAGGTGGTGAAGAAGACGGTGTTGATAATACAGAAATAGACAACGCTCTACTTTACACACAACCAGAAGAAGTAGCTTATGCTTATGAAGAGTTGTTAAAAGTTTCTCCTATGTTTACCATTGCAGCTTCATTTGGAAATGTTCATGGTGTGTATAAGCCAGGAAATGTTGTGCTTACGCCAAGTATTTTAGATAATTCTCAAAAGTATATTCAAGAGAAGTTTAATACAGCAGAAAAACCTGTAGATTTTGTTTTCCATGGTGGTTCAGGTTCAACACTTGAAGAAATTAGAGAAGGTATTGAGTATGGTGTTATAAAAATGAATATTGATACTGATACACAGTGGGCATATTGGGATGGGGTACGTGCTTATGTTGATCAATATCATGCTTATCTACAAGGTCAAATTGGTAATCCAGAAGGTGATGA
>CACVAR010000096.1 GCA_902727905.1 uncultured Sulfurovum sp.
TTTATAAGGTTTTGTGACTGCCCTATTCTTTTACTTTTTATCTGTTAAATTATTGATTTTATTTTGTAGCTCTTCCATTTGCTTCTGTAACTCCTCCATTGTAGTGTCTTTAGTTTCTACAATATCAGCATCTAAAATATTATTCATGCTCTCAATTCCTTTATGACCACTTGACATCGTAGAAAGGCTAAGATACTTATTGATAGTGTGTGCATCTTTATGACCTAGTAGCCCACTTAATACAATAGGCTCAATTCCATGTTCAGCATTTGCAGAAACCACAATGTTTCTAAAATGCCTAAAAGTAAAATCATCCATACCAATAAACTTTTTTAAATTATTGGTTGGTCGGTCAATACCAGTTAGAGGTTTTCTTGTAATTGGACTTTTAAATACATAACCAGCCCTATTGTCTTTTATCTCTTCTAACGCTTGTTTAACTATCGGGGGTAATGGGTACTGCTGTTTGTCATTATTTTTAGTACTAGTGGTGTTTCTACTACCTTGCTCTATCCAGTAGTACCCGTTCTTTAGGTCTACATTTTCCCATTTTAAGTATAATATCTCTCCCCTACGCCGTCCAGTAAAGCCAAATAAGAAAAATGCTCTATAAAATGGGTCATCTTTCCAAAGTTCATTAATGCCATTATATAAGCGTGTGAATTTTTCAGTAGGATTTGTAATAATGATTTTTTGTGAAGCAACTTTAACGCTTAGGTGTTCAACTGGATTAATATCTAAATATCTGTTAGCCAATGCAAATTTAAAAACTGGGTTTAAAAGTTCAAGAACACCCTTACAAGTTTTATCAGCTAATTCAAACTCTTCTTTCATTTTAGAAATAATGGTGCTTACCTGATTAGGAATTATATTTTTAATGGGTAAATGACCTATTTTATATTTATTATATTGTTCATGTAGGTTTTTATGTCTTGTTATTGATTCTTTGTTAGGTTGAGTTAAGCCACTATTATCTATTCGTAAATCATAATTCTTTTTCTTTTTTTCTCGTCCATCTGAAAAAGGTTGAGTTTCAATATACTTGATAAATAACTCATCCAGCGTCATATCATCAGAATCAGACCCATTAACTTTAGATTCCGTCTCTTTTTTAAATCTTAAGAATTCTATTTTAGCTTCTTTTATATTATCAGCACGTGTATGATTTGTTGCTCTAACGGTAAAGACTTTGGAGAATTGTTTATATACATATTCGCCCTTGTGCATATCCCATACTTTCATTTTAAATCTAAAGTGAAATTTTCTTATATTTTTTTTATGTATTTTTATATTTGCACTTTTGGGAATACTCTTGTAGTCATTTGAATTAATAGCCATAACTTGCCCTTACATGGGTTACCCCGAAAATTTAAAGTTAGGTCACCCAATGGGTTACCCCAAACATGGAACTATTATACATTAAAAGGAACTGTAATACATTTAGGAAGTGATAAAGAGTGCTATTTTATGGGAAAAAGAATTGAAAGAGTGGTGCGTCAGAGAAGATTTGAACTTCCACGCCCATAGGGCACTACCCCCTCAAGGTAGCGTGTCTACCGTTCCACCACTGACGCATCTAAGATAACAGTTTTAAAGTCTGTTCAAACTTTTTTTGAGGATTAAAAGTTAGATGCTAAAAAGCATCTAACACTGTTTAAAGCTTTAAGCTAAAACCTATCCAAGGAATGGGTTAGCGTAAAGAGCAATAAGAGCAATAACAAGTGTATAAATAACTTGTGCTTCAATCATCGCAAGAGCAATAAACATAGTAGTCATTAGTTTACCACCAAGACCTGGGTTTCTAGCAGTACCAGCAATAGTTGCAGCAGCAGTATGACCCATACCAATAGCTCCACCAAGAGCAGCAAGACCAAGACCAACACCAGCAGCAACTACTGAGTAAGCTTTAATCATTGATTCACCGTCTGATGCAAATGCAACAGCTGAAAGAGCTAAGAAAAGTAAGAAAAACTTTTTCATTTTAATATCCTTAAATTGTTAGGCTTTAAGTCCCCATAGACTGCGTTCTAAACCCATTCGGATAGCGTAAACATGATAAATCATGCCAACAAGCACATAAATGCGACCTGTTTCCCTACTAGAGATTCATAATAACGGTGAAATTATAACTAATATAACTTACAATGCGTTAAAGAATATAGGCAGGCGTACAAAGCTCTACTTTTTTACCTTTTTGCTCTAACACAATTATATCTATATCATCACCAATATTATAACGCTCACCTAAATTATTAACACGCTCCTTAGCAACTTTTGAAATATGAAGTAAAGCATCAAAACCATCTGGCATTTCAATGAACATTCCAAACTCTACAATCTTTTTAATCTTTCCAGCATACTGTTTGTTAATCTCATAAACCATCTGTTTCTTTACAGGTGCAGATGTCAAAGTTTCAATAAACTCTTTTGCACCACCTACATCCTCTTTCGAATTACCAGTAATTTTTACCTGATTATTGTCTCTATCAATATCAATAGCTACACCATACTTTTCTATAATCTCACGAATGGTTCCTCCACCCTTACCAATAATAGCTGGAATATGAGAAGCATCAATGTCAAATGTTGTTGAACTTGGAAGTGCAGCACTTGGTTGCATTTCTACAAGTGCCTCTTCCATAATATTTAAAATATGTAAACGTCCCTCTTTAGCTTGGTGAAGAGCATCTTTTAACACATTCGCTTCTATACCACCTAGTTTAATGTCCATTTGCATAGCTGTAATACCATCTGAAGTACCTGTAATTTTAAAGTCCATGTCGCCATCATGATCTTCAAGACCCATAATATCTGTAAGAACACAGTGCTTTTCACCATCTGTTACAAGACCCATTGCAATTCCAGCTACCAATTTAGAAGTCTCTACTTCTGCAGCTTTAAGTGCAAGTGAACCACCACATACCGTAGCCATAGATGATGAACCATTTGACTCTAAAATTTCTGAAACCAATCGAACTGTACCATCTCTCTTTAGATTAAGTGTTGGTTCTAATCCACGTTTTCCAAGGTTTCCATGACCTAGTTCTCTTCTTCCTGGCGCTCTAGCTGGTTTTGCTTCACCTACTGAAAAACCAGGGAAATTATAATGCACCATAAAAGTCTCATAAAGTGCATTTTTAGAGCCTATTAAATCATACGCCTGAGCAGCCTTAGCATCACCTAGTGTTGCTGTAACCAAAGCCTGTGTTTGTCCTCTTGTAAAAAGACAAGAACCATGTACAGAAGGTAAAATATTAGTTTCGATATCAATCGCACGAACCTCATTCAAAGCTCTACCATCAGCACGTACTTCTTTGTCTAAAATAAGTGAGCGAACAACAGATTTTTTATAAGCCTCTAACATTTTAGAAACTATTTTTTTATCTGCTTCTTCACCTTTTTCTTCTAGTGCATCCATAATACTTTGGCGAACTTTTTTAAGTTCTTGACTTCTTTCTGACTTTGCCATAGACTGAACAGCTAAAGAGACTGCTTCAGCATAATTCTCTTCAATAAACTTATAAAGAGTATCATCCTTTTCATCTTCAAGTAGTTCAAGTTCAATAATCTCTTTTTTAGCCTCTTTAAAGTCAATCTCATAAGCTGAACTGGCTTGTTCAATGGCTGATTGAGCGATATCAATAATTTCTAAAAACTCATCCTCTTCTAACTCATTCGTTTTCTGTGATGCTTCACCTTCAGATGCATGAACACACATTTCAATCATAAGAACATCGGAACCAGAACCTACCACAAGTAAGTCAAGTGTTGAGTCCTCTTGTTCCAATAAAGTTGGATTAATTAAAACCTCATCCTCAATCTTTCCAAGACGTACTGCTGCAAGTGTTTGATTTACTTGAATGTCCGAAGTATAAAGTGCTGCTGAAGCTGCATGTAGTGCTGCTACTTGCATATCTACAGCTGGGTCAGCAGAAAGTACTGTAATGGTTAAAACAACTGGGTAGTTAAAACCTTGTGGGAAAAGAGGTCTAATTGAACGGTCAACGATACGCGAAGTCAAAGTTTCAAAATCACCTGGTTTTGTTTCTCTTTTTATAAAACCACCCGGTATTTTTGCTGCTGCATATGCTTTTTCTACATATTGAACGGTTAAAGGTAAAAAGTCTTCATCTACAGCTTTGGAATCTATAGCAATAGCAGCTAAAAGCACAGCATCACCACATTGATACATAACAGCACCACTTGCTTGTTTCGCTACTTTATTAAATCCATACTTCTCTTCTAAGTTATTACAACTTACTACAACATTTTCTTCACTCATTAATATTTGTTTCCTATCTTATTTTTATTCATAATCTCTTCTATCTCTTCAAAACTAAAAGGTTGAATTTCCTCATAATAATATTCAATAGCTATATAGTCATCTATCTTATGTGGACAAAAAATATTATCACATATGGTTACCAAGTTTTCATAAACAACATTGTCTAAAACTGGTACGGCAATGAAAATATTTTTAGCCCCCAAAGAAATCGCTGTCTTTACAGCTGCCATCATTGTTAACCCTGTCTCCACACATTGATCTGCTAAAATTACATACTTATCATCTAAATCCTTTAATCCTTCTCCGTTACGATATTTTCTCATGTACCCTAAAATTTCATCTGAATACTTACTTCGTGCTTCATTATAGATATAATCTTTAGGTATATTAAAAGCATCTACCAATGCTTGATGTATAACCACCTCTTCTGTTTCACCAACAATGGCTATACTCAACTCAGGATTAATTAAAGAGTAAATAGGCTCAGTCAATAAAATATTCATAGGAACATTTAACTCTTTAGCTAACTCGTGAGCAAAATATACACCCCCTTCACTCACACCTAATATTACTGTATTTTCAGAAGAAAACATATGCTTGGGTAACTCTTTTATTAGTTTCTGTACGGCTTCTTTTCTATCTAAAAACAAAGATGTTGAACGCACTCTATTCACCTAGTTCCCTGCAGCTGCTGCTGCCGTACCTAGAAGGTTTTTCAAGTCATTGTCTACAAAACTAACACCTAGTCCAGCTGAAACAGAATTTGCACTTGAATTCATTAAGTTATTTCCAGCGATATAAGCATTAATGTGTTTAAAGAATTGATAACGTATTGTGGTAGTCAAATTTGGATTTGATCCTCGAATATCATTAACAGCATTAAAGTCATTCACTTCTGCACTAAACTTTAATGTATCATTTAACGCAAAATAATCAACACCAAAACCACCCTGACTATCTATGATACCCACACGAAATAATAAATCATCATAACGTTTTCCATACTGTGCAGAAAATAAAAAGTCTCCACTTTCATGTAGTTTATTCCCAGCATAACCTCTAGCAAAAGTAGAATCTGCTTCAAATGATGGTTTTGAAGTTAAACCTAACATGTAATATCTTGTAGGGTCAGGTTTCAACGTTAAGTTTAAATGTGCTTTTGAATATCCACCATCATCATATACTTCATCTGAACGCATTTCTAAATGCAATTCACTACGAATTGCAGCATCTAAATACTTGTCGATTTTTTCCATAGTCTCTGTACCATCGGTAAAGAAACCATCAACAGAAGTTAAGGCTCTATTTAAAGAACTGTTATTATTTTCAATGGTTCTATTTAAATTATCTTCTAAACGTACAAACTTATCCATTGCTGTCGGTAGTTTAGCATCAAGAGTGGCACTTACAGAATTTAAATACTTAGTAATATCAGAAATTCGTGCCATAATTTTTGGTAAATCTTTATTAATATTTTTACCTGTTTTTTGAAACTCTTTTGATGTTTTAGTAATCTCATCACTCATATTTGCAAATTTAGCAATGGTTTCATTAGCGCTTATCAAAGAGAGATTCGCATTATTTATAATGTCATGAATGGTTTCATTATCTTCTCTAGAAATAGAAGCTAAAAGTGAAGAGAACTCTTTTAAGTCAGCTAAAGTACCTTGAATATCTTCTTTACCACCTGAGTTAAAAATATCTCTTATGTCTTTAACCAAAAGTGTAATTTCTTTAAAAGCAGCATCTGCAGAAGTTGAAGCATCTGCTATGGATGAAACCTTTTCTTCTTTCGTCAACAATTGATTGGCTTGTAAAGGTGTGGTAGATTTTCCAGGCTTAATGTCTAAAAACTTTCCACCAAGTAAAGAGTCTTGTGAAATGGTAATAACTGAATCATTTGGAATTTTAATACCATCATCAATCATAAGGTGTGTCTGTACTTCATTGTTAGCTAAAGTAACTTTTTCAACATATCCAATGTCCACCCCTTTTAACTTTACTTTTGCCTTCTCTTTTAAGCCTGAACCATCATCAATTTGGGCTAAAATTCCATAAGACTTCTTAAATAAAGTATCAAAACTATTGAGTTGAGATAGTAATGCCAACAAGAAAAACAATGATACTGTAATAAAAAGACCAACTTTAGCTTCTGTTTTCATTTTATCCACCTTGTGAGGAAAATTCTTGTTCGACACTTTGCGCTATGCCACCTAGAGGATTTAAGTTCAATTCAAAATAAAGCATATTATTTTTAAATGAACTGTCTACATTAGGAATTTGTTCTTGCCCAATACTTATGGTTGCACCCCAACACTTTTGTCTATGTCTCCAGCCAACGTGCCATTGATGACTAAACTTCTGAGACAAATCATAATCAGCTCCTGTAAACCACTGATTATGTCTATTATAACTATGAACAAACTCTGTACTAATAAAACTTGTTTTGTCTGTATTTAATGTAAAATCATTATTATAAAAATGTGTCAGCATTATATCATAGTTGCTTTGATTATAACTAAGTGAGGAAGTTAACGAACGAACAAGGCTTTTATCTAATGAATAGAATAAATTTGAGTATAGGTTTAAGTTGTCTAGCGTATAACCAAACTCATTATTTATGTCCCCTTTACTCAGTTCCTCTTCTGGAAACTTGACAAATGCTAAACGATGAAAAAGATTCATATCTAAGGCTTTATTATAATAGTATTGACTAAGTCCCAAGGAAATATTTTCTTTTTCAGTCTGCGTTACAAACAGTTCTTTCTGCTCATCATTTAAGTCAGCATATTTCACTGGACTTTCTCTTTGAAAGCTTGGTTTAGTATAAACAAATGAAGGATGTAAGGTATGTGTATTGTCTCCGTAGGCTTTCACTAAATCTGAAGAAAGTTCTAACTTATGATAGTTTCTGTAGTATCTATAGTTTTCACTTGCTGTATTGAGATTTGAAAAAAAGACATCGGATAAATAAAGGTTTTCAGAGAGTGTTACATCTAAATAATCATTAAAAAATGAATCATAATACGTTATGGGTAAGTCAAACTCTGTCTGATGTGCTCTTGAACCTTTCACCCTTGTATAATTATGAACCCTAGCATCAAAAGTATAAAAAATTTTATCCGTAAAAAGATAGTTCATAAAACGATGATAATGCAATGTGGGTAAGGCTTGAATTGTCTCTTTATTATCTGCTTTAGAAACATCAATATTATATTTACTGTATAGTCCAAAATAATCATTATCATCATAAGCAAAAGCATTCAAACGTGATTCAATTAAATTAGAAGAGATAAGGGAAGCTGCTGTCTCCTTCTGTAAATTTAAATACTCTAAACCATTTAAGTAGGTAGTATTAACATAAACACCACTTTTATAGTTATCTAAAAAATCTGTCTGAGGTAAAATATCAGTTGAAGTATAAAGGAACTCAAAACCAACATGCTCGGTATCTAAATCATTCTCTCTTGCAAAGGCATCAGTATTTTTAAAATATCCCGTTCTAAATGTTCCTTTAGAATGATTTGA
>CACVAR010000097.1:0-3275 GCA_902727905.1 uncultured Sulfurovum sp.
AAATAATCAATTATATTCACTTGTATCTCTTCACATTTTAAGATATTATAACATACTATAAAAATTATAATAAGCTTGATATATTCAAATTAAACAAAGGAAATTCATCTCATGTATAAAAGACTTTTAGTGTTGATCTCTTTAGTAGTTATAAACACAGCTCTGTGGGCTATGGATTTAAACCAAACGACAACTATAATTAATGAAGCTAAAGAAGCAACTTCAGAACTACAAGATGAATTTAATACCATACTAAATGAAATACCTAGCCAAGACGCTGTTCGAGTAGAAAAACAAAACCCTGAGCTTAATACCTCTATTAAGCCTGTGCAAATAAATGAAATAATAGAAATCAATACAACTCTACTAAAAGAATCAACAAAAGTTATAGAAATAAATGAGACAAACGAAATAGATAATAAAGAGCAAAATACTACAATCATGCTCACAAAACCTATACTCCTTATCCATCAAATGGAAACTAACAAAACAAATGAACTTAATGAAAGTGTTCTTATTGATTCAATACCCAAAATCATGCCCCTTACTGAAACCAATGGTAGTAATTTACTCTCTGATATCAATAAATCTATGTGTGAAGAACAAAATATTAGTATGGATAGTAATGAGTCTAACTTTGGTACGATAGCTGAGAATGGTTGTACCGATATTCAAGGTGATAGTATAAAGGGCTTAGTTATATTTAAAACAAGAATTAAACCCTACTGTAATATGAATGGTGAAACCTTTGCCAAACAGTATATGCAAGAAGATTGGGATGATATCTTTTATGACAAAGAATTTAAAATGGAAATTATAAAAGCCTGTCCTAAAATGGAAACAAGATATAAAGATAAATGGACACCACATCTATATCAATTCTCTTTTGATTATGCAAGTGACAGTGATGCCATTCCAGAATGCTAAAGCATCAAATTAATAATATTACAATTTGACATATATTTAGACTTTTTTACTTTATTTCCCTACAATCTCTTTATATATTTATAATGGAGTAAGTCATGGCAAAAAAGAAAGTTATATTTGAATGTCAGGCATGTGGATTTCAAAGTCCAAGATGGCTAGGTAAATGTACGGGCTGTGAACAATGGGACACCATGACAGAGCTTACTGCTGAACAAATTAAATTTGTAGAGGAAAACAAAACCAGTTCTAGTAATTCCTCTTCTCCAAAAGCCATTTCTATTACTGAAGTTAAACAAGAAAACATTACACGATTTAGCTCAGGCAGTAAAGAACTTGACCTCGTACTTGGTGGAGGAATTGTTCCTGGTTCATTAACCCTTATTGGGGGTAGTCCAGGTATTGGTAAATCTACTTTATTACTTAAAATTGCTGGGAACCTCGCCAAAGCAAAGACAAATGTTCTATATGTATCTGGTGAAGAATCAGCAGGACAAATCAAACTACGTGCTGATAGATTGGATGCGAATGAAAAAGAGGTTTATTTATTGGCCGAAATAAACTTACATAATATTTTGGCTGAAATAAATTCTAAAAATTATGGTTTTATTATCATTGATTCTATCCAAACCCTATATTCTGAACAAACTCCTTCTGCCCCTGGCTCAGTTACGCAAGTACGTACCATTACCTTTGAACTTATGCGCATAGCAAAAAGTTTAGATATTCCTATTTTTATTATTGGGCATATTACCAAAGATGGCTCCATTGCAGGGCCTAGAGTTTTAGAACATATGGTCGACACGGTACTCTACTTTGAAGGTGATGTAAATACAGAGTTAAGACTACTCAGAGGTTTCAAAAATCGTTTTGGCTCTACCAATGAAGTAGGAATTTTTGAAATGTCTAAAAATGGACTACTCGACGCCCAAACGATGGCTGGTAAATTTTTTAACAAAGACAAACTTTCATCAGGTTCAGCACTAACCGTCATGATGGAAGGGAGTCGACCCATTATAATAGAAATTCAAGCGCTAGTTTCAGAAGCTTACGGACACCCTAAAAGAAGCTCTACTGGATTTGACAATAATCGACTAAATATGTTACTAGCCCTCTTAGAAAAAAAACTAGATTTACCTTTAGGAACCTATGATGTATTTGTGAATATATCTGGTGGTATTAAAATCAATGAACCAGCAGCAGATTTAGCTATCATTGCTGCTATTTTAAGTTCTTACCGTAATCGTGAACTCTCTGCAGAGACACTCTTTTTAGGTGAAGTCAGTCTGACAGGAGAAATTCGTGAAATATCAGCTCAAGCACAAAGATTAAAAGAGATAGAAACACAAGGTTTTAAAAAAGCCATTGTTCCTATGAAACCTTTAGAGAAAACAAATATTAAATGTTTTGTCGCCAATGAAGTCTCTAAAGTAGTTGAATGGATGTAAAATACAGAATACAACAATAATAACACAATAAATTAGATATACTTGATAAAAATTCAAAGGAATGCCCATGGTTAAAAAAGTTTTGATTAAAAAAGTTTCTCTCTCTTTAGTCCCAGCACTACTCTTAAGTACAAGCATAGTTAATGCCAGTGACTTAAATCCAATGCTTCAATTTGGTTATGATTTTGGAGGTAAAACTCTCGCAACCGTTGAACAATATGACTACTATACTGGCTATGATACAGCTAAAATAAAAGCTGGTCAAGGTCTCAGTTTTGAAGCTGGAGCAGCAGTAAACAGTGAAGGTTCTGACCTTGAATTACAATTTTTAGTAGGTTATAAATTTGACCGAGAAAGTGCTGCAAATGGTTCAGTAACATGGGATAGAATTCCATTAACTGCCCTAGGAATGATTAAAAATAATAGATGGAAATTTGGTGGAGGAATTACTTATCATTTAAACCCTGAGCTTTCAGGTAGTTTTTCTGGTATTAGTAATGGACAAGCTTTTGATGACTCTGTAGATGATACCTATGATAATGCCATTGGAGGTGTTATACAAGCCCAATACATGATGTCTGACTCATCAGCCATTGGACTAAGAGGTACTTTTATAGAATACGAACTAAAAAATAACCCTTCAGTGGTGGCAAGTGGTAATAGTGTGGGTATAAATTTTAGCTACACTTTTGGAAAACGTTCAGAGTTTAGATAAATCATCTCTAAAGATTATTTAGCAGAGAAGTTCCAAGAAGAATGAATATTATCCCACTGAAGTGAATAATACTTTCTATCCTTCCCCTGAGAACTTTGAGCTACAAGTGAATAAGAAAAAGGGATGGTTTGAAGTTCAAGTAAGTTTTGACTACGAACTTTAATTTTACGAATATGTTCATGAGCATT
>CACVAR010000097.1:3375-7811 GCA_902727905.1 uncultured Sulfurovum sp.
GAAGCTGTTACAGCAACGTTTAAAGACTCTACCCCACGATTCATAGGAATAGAAATAGAAGCTGTACTTAACATCTCAACTTCTTTACTAATCCCTTCACTCTCATTACCCAAAACAAAAATGGTTTTTGAACCATAACTTTTCTCTTTGTAAGAATGCTTAGCATGAGCATCTAAGGTATAAACATCTGCTTGTTCTTTTTTAAATCTTTCCAAGGTCTTCATTAAACTTTTGCTTTTAATAATAGGCAACTTAAAGATAGTTCCAACAGAAGCCTTAATAACTAAAGGAGAAATCTGTGCTGCATTTTTTGTAGGTAATAAAATAGCATCAATATTTCCAGCAGCAGCTGAACGAATAATCATACCTAAATTTTGAGGATTATGCACACCATCAAGTGCTAAGACTCTATAACTATCATGTGTCTTTAAAAACTCTTCTTCATTCAAAGCTTGCTCTAAAACAATGTCTAAAGCAACCCCTTGATCTTGTTTAGCATTTTTAGAAATACGAGAAAGAACCTTTTTATCATGATAAGCTATCTCTATATCACGTTTTTCTGCCAGTTTAATCATTTGGGTTAACTGCTCAGCAGACTTATTTGACTCTGCAAAGTGAAGCTTATGAATAATTATTCCATCATCTTCCAACGCTTCTAAAACTGCATTACGTCCATAGATAGTTATTATCTTATCAAAAAAAGTTTTTTTTGCAAGATACTCCTGAGAGTCTTTTTTATCTACAAGCACTATTTAGATTCACCATTCCAAGCAATAGTTTGTTTACCTTCTTCATTAAAAGAAACAGCAGGCATTCCCATAATATTAAATCCAGCATCGACATAGTGAACTTCACCTGTCACACCAGCACTTAAGTCTGATAATAAATACATTCCAGAATTTCCAACTTGACTAATGGTAACATTCTTCTTAAGTGGTGAATGTGCTGCATTCCATTTTAGCATAAAAGAGAACTCTCCAATTCCAGCTGCTGCTAAGGTCTTAATTGGTCCAGCTGAAATTGCATTCACACGAATACCATCACGACCTAAGTCTTCTGCAAGATATTTAGTGGTCATTTCAAGTGCTGCTTTTGCCACACCCATTAAGTTGTAGTTTGGAATGTATTTAACCCCACCATAATATGAAAGTGTTAGGACTGATGAGTTATCTGAAAGTACAGGCTTTAATTCTCTTACAATCTCAATAAGCGAATAAACAGAGATATCCATTGCTACATCAAAGGCTTCCTTTGAAATATCATAGAAACGACCTGAAAGTCCCTCTTTAGGAGCAAACGCAATAGAATGAACAATAAAATCAATCTGACCCATGTCTTTTTCAATCGATTCTTTTAACGCTTTAATCTCTTCAGGTTTTGAAACATCACAAGGGTATAATCTATCTGCACACCCTAAATCTTCTGCAATGGGTGCAAGTTTTTGTTCAAATCTCTCATTTAAAAATGTAATCGCTACTTCTGCACCCTGTTCTCTACATGCCTGTGCAATTCCATAAGCTATCGATTTTTTATTTGCAATTCCAAGGATAATTCCCTTTTTGCCTTTCATTACCATCTGATTTCTCCAATTATTTTTATAATCGCGTATTTTATCACGATTGAGATAGAATATAAGTTAAACTTAACAAACTAAAAAGTAGGAATCATATGAAAAAAATATTAATTATTAATACAGGTGGTACATTTAATAAAATATATAATCCTTTAACAGGAAATCTAGACATTGAACCAAAGGGAAAAGCGATAAAATCGATTGCAAAGGCATGGTTAACTAACTTAACAATCAAGAATATTATTGGGAAAGATAGTCTAGACATGACAGGTGAAGACAGAAAAATCATAAAAGAAACAATTCAAAAAGCAAAAGAAAAAAACATCATTATTGTGCATGGTACAGATACAATGGATAAAACAGCTAGGTACTTAGATAAGGCAAAATTAGGAAAAAAAATAATATTAACAGGAGCAATGGTTCCACACTCTATAAATCCCATAGAATCAACATCTAATCTATGTTCATCCTATGGTTTTTTGAATGTATCAAAAGAAAAAGGAGTATTCATTTCAATGAATGGTATTATTAAAGATTACAAAAGAGTAGTTAAAAACAAAGAAAAAGGATATTTTGAAAAATCAAAATATTAACTCTTCGTAATCTTTGGCACAACGACATATTAAAAAAAATATTCTTAATACGTGATAACTCTAGACAGTTTTAGAAAACGCCCTCGAAAGGACATAATACTAATTCAGGAAATAGGGGAGAGCTAGAGCATCACCTATATGCCGTTGAGTTCATATTATAATAGAGTTTAACTTAAAGAAACATAATTTAATCAAAAAAAAACATATATAAACAAATATTTTTGAATATTTCCATAAAAATTTAATTTTACTCAATAGATATTTTATTTTATAGCATTTTCATCTCTATTCTATGGGCATTTGAGCATGGCATCATTTTAACCTCTCATTAGCTATAATCCAAACCATTACAATACTAAGAGAAAAAAATGCCAAACAATCAATCTTTATATGAAAAGATATATATTCCAAAACCAAGTCCTCATGATCCCGATGAAAATGGACACTTTGGAGCTGAAGATGACACACATAGATTTGGTGGACGCTATGTCCCTGAAACCCTTATGCCTGCGTTAGAGAAATTACGCCTTGACTACGAAGCTGTAAGATTTGACAAAGACTTTTGGTTGGAAGTAGATCACTATTATAAAAACTATGTTGGTCGCCCCTCTTCTCTCTACTTTGCAGAAAACCTTTCAAAAGAATTAAAAGCCAAAATTTACTTAAAGCGTGAAGACCTTAACCATACTGGTGCTCATAAGATTAACCACTGTATTGCCCAAGCTGTATTAGCTAAGCGTCTAGGTAAAAAGAAAGTTATTGCTGAAACAGGTGCTGGTCAACATGGTGTGGCTACAGCCACTGTTGCTGCGCTTTTTGGACTGGAGTGTGAAGTTTTCATGGGTGCTAAAGATGTTAAACGTCAAGAACTCAATGTTTTTAGAATGAAACTGCTTGGTGCCAAAGTTCATGCTGTTGAGTCGGGAAGTCAAAGTCTCAAAGATGCCATGAATGATGCCATTCGTCACTGGGTAACCAATGCACGTGATACTTACTATATTATAGGAACAGTTGCAGGACCTCACCCCTACCCCATGATGATTCGTGATATTCAGTCTATTATCGGTTGGGAAGCCAAAGCTCAACTTAATGTAGTAGAGGGTTGTTTACCTGACAAAGTTATTGCTTGTATTGGTGGTGGTTCAAATGCACTGGGTATTTTCAACCATTTCTTAGAAGATGATAGCGTAGAATGTATTGGGATTGAAGCTGGAGGAATGGGTCTTGACTCAAAACATGGTTGTTCTTTAGAAAAAGGAAGCCCAGGTGTTCTCCATGGACAGTTAAGCTACCTACTCCAAGATCAAGATGGACAGATTCAAGAAGCACACTCTATCTCTGCTGGGTTAGACTACCCAGGAATTGGTCCGGAACATGCTTTTTTTAAAGACAACAACATTGTCACCTATAACCACATTACCGATGATGAAGCCATGGATGCTTTTGTATGGCTCTCCCAAGCTGAAGGAATCATCCCTGCTTTTGAGTCTTCACATGCAATTGCTTACCTAAAAAAGATGAAAAAAGAAGACCTTGAAGGTCAGACCATACTCATTAACCTCTCTGGTCGTGGAGACAAAGACATGATACAAGCACAAGATATTTTATCAAATCAATTTAAATAAGGAAAAATTAAATATGAATTTTGAACTAACCATAAGCCCAATCAACGAGATAGATGCAGATATTGAATTAATCGTCATTGTAAACAAAAACTTTAAACATGACTTTGTAGAAGATAAAAAACTACTTAAAAAGTCTGGCTTTAAAGCTGAACAAGATAGCACTTCTTTACTCATTACAAAGAATAAACTCTACGTTGGTGTAAAAAGTATTAACGATGAAAATCTTAGAGTCGCAATGGCAAAAGCCATTCAAGCATTAAGTGAAACCAAATATAAAAGCTTAAAAGTAGCAAGCTACATGGAAGATGAAAAGTCTTATTCTAATCTCAGAGCCATGGTAGAAGGTCTACTTTTAGGTGCTTACTCGTTTGACAGATACAAGACGACTAAAGCTAAACAGCCTATCAAAGATATTATCATCTCTTTAGAAGAGTACAATGCCTTAGAACTAGACATGGAAGAAGCTGCTATAGCTGTTGAACTTGGACAAATCACAGCTGATGCAACAAACTTCACACGTGATATTGTTAACACTACCCCAGATGACTGTTACCCAGAGACTTTAGCCAACATAGCAGAAGGTCTTTCAGAAGAGTTCGAACTTGACTGTAATATTTTAAAACCTAAACAACTTAGAAAAGAAAA
>CACVAR010000098.1 GCA_902727905.1 uncultured Sulfurovum sp.
CAAATTAAATAAACTATCTGAACTTACAGGTGCAACTATCTTAGGAAAATGTGAGTTTATGAACCCTACCTCCTCCGTAAAAGACAGAATTGCGATGAACATGATTAACGAAGCATTGGCTTCTGGTGTCATAGATGAAAACTCAACTATTATTGAACCAACCTCTGGTAATACAGGTATTGGATTGGCTGCTATTTGTGCTGCTAAATCGTTAAAACTTGTTTTAACGATGCCAGAGTCGATGAGTATTGAACGTCGTAAACTTTTAACACATCTTGGGGCAAAAATTGTACTTACCCCAGCAGCAGAAGGTATGAGTGGTGCGATTACAAAAGCAGCTAGCCTTGCTAAAGAGATTGATGGATATGTATTACAACAGTTTGATAATCTTAATAATCCTGCTATTCACCGTAAAACAACAGCTGTCGAAATCTTAAAGGACACCAATAACACTTTGGACTATTTTGTTGCTGGTGTGGGAACAGGTGGTACACTTACAGGAACATCAGAAGTTATCAAAGAAAGTATCCCATCATTAACAGCCATTGCTGTTGAACCAAGTAACTCACCAGTCTTATCAGGTGGTTCTGGTGGACCACATAAAATTCAAGGAATTGGTGCTGGTTTCGTACCAAGTATTTTAAATACAGACATCTATGATGAAATTATTAAAATAGCTGATGAAAAAGCCATAGAATATGCGAAAAATTTAGCCTTACAAGAAGGGTTACTCGTAGGTATTTCTGGTGGTGCAAATATTGCTGCGACGGTTGAAGTAGCCTCACGCCCAGAAAACAAAGGTAAAGTTTTTGTAACCATTCTTTGTGATACTGCTGAACGTTACCTTTCAACTGATTTATTCTAAAGCGAATGAAAAAGCCTATTGTTAACAGTATGCTCTTTGAAACCATTAAAGTTAAAGATGGAAAAATCTTTAACTTACCATGGCATAACCAACGTTTTAACCTAAGTAGAAAAAAACTTTTTCATGCCTCCTTAGAACTTGACTTAGCCCATTATATAGAAGCACCCCAAATAGGACTTTATCGTTGTAAAGTCATTTATAATCATGAAATTCAATCCATAGAATTCTTTCCCTATGAAGCTAAAATATTTAAAACTTTTAAAATTATAAATAGCCAACTTGATTATTCTTATAAGTATACAGACCGTTCAAAACTACAAGCTCTTTTAGACAAAGGTTTTGATGATATTATTATTGAAAAAGATGGTCTACTCACTGATACAAGTATTGCTAATATTGCTTTTTTTGATGGAGACTCATGGCTTACACCCAAGGTTCCTCTTTTAAAAGGTACAACACGAGCAAGACTATTAGATGAAGGCTTTTTAAAATTAAGTGAAATTAAAAAAGTAGATTTAATAAAATATAAAAATTTTGCCTTAATGAATGCTATGATAGGATTTCGTATACAAAAGTCTGTCTCAATAAC
>CACVAR010000099.1 GCA_902727905.1 uncultured Sulfurovum sp.
TATCAATGCCTCTTTTTTTAGCTTCTAACTTTTCCATCTCACAAAAAGCATCTCTAAACCAACGCATGACCAAACCAGAGAAAAAGGTAATGCCCTCAGCTTGTGACAACCCAGCCACAACATGAGGATTAACGCGTATGCCCATCTCTTTAGGAGGCGTCACCTCTGATTTTATGTTCACCACTTGCTGCCAAAATGAACCACCTAATATGGCTACTTGCCCTTCTTTAGTCACCCCTAAACCAGCAGCACCCAACTGAACATCACCTCCACCCATCACTACTTTAGTGTGTAGAGAGAGTCCACATTCTTCATTGGTCACATTCCCCATAACTGTTCCAACTTCTAAAACAGCAGGAAAAATATCATCTTTAATACCTACTTTCCTCGCCATCTCAGCCACCCAAGTACGCTCTTCTAAAGAAAAAATACCTGTTGTTCCTCCATTAGATGGATCTGTTGCTATCAGCCCTGAAAGCTTCGCTAAAATCCAATCCCCTATCATCGAAATAGAAGCTACTTGTTCATAAAGCTCTGGTTTATTATTTTTCAGCCATAGTATCCTTGGCAATGCTCCCAAAGCAAAAGTTTGACCAGAAAGTTTATAAAACTCTTCTTCAATGCCATCAAAGTTCTCTTTTAAATACTTAACTTCATTCGCTGCCCGTGCATCCACATTGGCAACAGCCCAAAGCTCTTTTCCCTCAGCATCATAAAGCACAATTCCCTCACGCATGGACGTAGCTGAAACAGCCACAATCTCTTCTTCACGTATGCCCGAAAGCTTTATGGATTCTTTAATACAGCCTACGGCTATGTCCCAGTTTTTAGCCGTATCAAATGTCATCGAGTTTGGAACCCCTTCCACTTCTAAATGTATCCACTCTTCTTGTGCCACAGAAATTTGATTTCCATCCGTATCAAAAACAACAGCCCGAACAGACCCTGTCCCTGCGTCTATTGCCATTAGGTATTTCATGAAGTTTCCTTAAAATTTAAAAAATATATGCTTTATATTTATTTCCTTAGAAGAAAATGTAATATGTTTAGATTCATAACAATCTGAGAAGTCTTTTATAAAATTAATTTTATCTATCGTTTTTAACCTATTTGTATCTTTTACTAATCTAGTATTAAGCTTATCAATAATAGGTTCTATTCCACCCTCTAGAATATAGCCAATAAGTGAACCATTATAGTATCTACCTGTTCTAAAATTTTCTATACCTGTTTGAATATATCGTCGTTGATAAGATGAAGCATCAACCTTAGCTCCTGATTTTTTATACCAATTTTTTTCAGATAAATTTTTAGCTTCAAAAAAATACTCTAATTCTATATCTTTTTGAAAATTCCAACTTACAATATTAATATCAATTCTTGGTAGTTTTTTAGGGTTATTAGTATCAATAGGAGATTGTTCTTCATTAAAAAGTTTTCTCTCTACACCAATGGTAAGTTTATACTTTGTTCTTAATCTTGATTTTTTCATAAAAACTACAAGCTCTTGATTAAATTGCTCTTCTTCCCAGTCTAAATCATATTGATTGCAATTCGTAATACCTTTATATGCTTCAATCAAAATTTGAAAAGAGATTTGCTCTATTGTTGGAAATACTTGTTGTATCTTTTTACTAACTTTGCCATTACTCATCAGGCATACTCATTATCTCTAAAGTAATTTTCTGAGCATCTTCAATGGATTGAGACTGTGTCCAAAATCTTTTTTGATTTGGTTTTATCATGTATATTTTGTCGTCATCATAATAGATAATATTTTTTTGAACATAGATACTTTTTGAATATTCACTCAATGTAAATTCATTTAGTTTAGATAGAGAGTTGTCAAATTCACTATCAGCAGATAGAAATTCTATCTCTTTTAAATTTTCATCTTTATCTACAAACTGAAATCTAATTAAAGATAGTGGATTATAGTAGGATGTATTGTAAACTTTTGACACTAATTTCATATTACTATCATTTAATATTTCATTTAGCTCTTTACAAAGTGTTTTGGCATATAGAATTGTTTCAGGACTTATTGTATCTAATGGTTTGACAGCTATAGATTTATCACCTTTATGTAACAAGTCTATTGAGTATTTAACCGTATCATCTATAAAAATTTGCTCTTGAACAGAAATGTCAAAACCTTCAGAAATAATTCTATCTATTTTAGATTCATAAATACTGATATTATTAACTTCTAAAGGCATTATAGTTTTGATACTTGATTCTATTTCATTATATATCTTAACTATTTTTTTAACACTAATATTTTTATTAATATAAGGTAACAGATACAACTCATTAGGTTTTACTTCTTCTCGTTCAATTCCCCAAGAAGAAGAGGTTAAAAAAAGAAAATATACACTAAACTTAGAATTTAAATAAGATGTAATAAGCTTTAATATATCACTATTATCACTTCTTAACCCTAAAGTTTTACTTGTAAAAGTGCTGTCATAATCAAGATAAGTAGCACAAAATTTATTTTTTGAAAATCCCTTTTTAATTAAAACATGAGGTGCTTTAAAAGTTATAGTATTCCCTAATCTCCGAAAAACATCAACTTGTGGCATATTTAATATATCTGTTTTATAATATTTAGTATAAACTTCTTTTGCTACTTCTGACTTAATAGCGTCATTAATATTTCCTGTTAAATTTCTATTAGTATAATATCTAGTAATATTTTTTGTATCTAAAAAATCTAATTTTGAGATGAAACTACTATTTTTTACGCTAGACTTTGACTTTCCTAAAGGCTGAAATCCAACTCCTCTATTTTTTTTATCTATACCATTGTCATCTAAATAATCCAAAAAATTCTTATCTTGACTTAGAAAATTATTTAATATAAAAAAATCATTCAATGTACCCCACTGAGCAATTTTCCAAATTTTACTATCAGGTTTTTGACACTCATCTCTTGGTAAATACTTAATATCTGAAGAATCAATCAAAACACCTTCTGCAATATGGTTTTTAATATAAGTTTTTGGAGCCCAATACTCTATAGTTTTAGAAACTTTTTTAGGGGCTTCTTTTTGAAAAAAGAAAACACTAGCAGGTACAACAGCTGAAGAGAAAAGTCCTCCTCCAAAATTTTTTGGAGCTTTTCTTAAAATGGACAAGTTATATACTTTCTCCACATAATTCTCATTAAAAAGCCATTTTCTAAAATTTTGAGATGTTCCTGATGTATTTGTCAAAAGTTTAGTTGTTGCCAACAGTGCTATTTTTCCTTTTGGTGCCAAAAGTGTTGATTTATGAATAAATGGTATGACAAACTCTTGTGAAAAGTTATATTGTTTACAATAAGCTTTAATATTACTGGGAATTTTAGTTTTACCATAAGGAGGATTACCCACAATTAAATCATATTCTTTTTCAAAACCTGTATTATCAGCTATTGTATCAGCTCTAAATAAATTAAGCCCTTGAAAATTAATAGTTTCATCCTCTTTGTCATTAATTAAATAAGGGAATTTTTCACCATTAAGATGCCATAAGTTTTTAGGATTTAGAAAATCAAGCAAAGAAAGATACAAACTAAATGAGGCTACTTTTATGGATTTGGCATTAAGTTCAACACCATAAATGTTATTAACCATTAAGCTTTTAAGTATTTTAAAATCTAATTCTTTATGAGAGTGAGCATTTTTCCATCTTTGTACAATCCGTTTATATGCTTCTACTAAAAAAATACCTGAACCACAAGTGGGGTCTAATATTTTTAAATTATACTCTGTCTCATTATTTTTTATAGGTAAAACTTCATTAAGTATAAGTTCAACTAAAGCAGGAGGAGTATAATAACTCCCTGTCTCCTTTTGAAGCTCACCTAAAAATTTCTCGTATATTTCGCTCAAAAGCTCTATCTGTATAATATCAAATTTAAAAATACGCCAATCAGTAAAAAGAGTTTCAGCATCTATATCACCATTAGTAAAACATTTTTTTATTAATAATAAATGAGATTTTTCTACTTGCTCCTCTTCGTTTTTTGTTACAGGAAATACATTACCATTGAAATTATCTTTTATTTTTTCAAAAAAACTATAAGTAGCATCTTTATCATCAAGTAAATCGAAATAAGAGTGTGCATTTTGTTTTTCGTTATCATAAAAAGATTCAGGAGTTGCTCCTTTATCTTCTAAATACATAATAAAAAGTGAACGCATAATCAAAGAATGAACTATCTCTAAATCAAGACCCTCTACCTCTAAGCGTTTTGCAGTTTTGACTAAACTTTCAATTAAAAAACTATCTACTCTTTTGTTTAATTTTATTTTTTCAGTAAAATTGTTTTTTCTAGTCCAAATAGACCCACTATCTATGGCTGAAGCAGAAAAAATTTCAAACAATGTATCTAAAGTATCTCTGTCTGAAATATCACTACGAGCTAATTCTAATTTTTCTAACTCATTTTTAATATCAGTTTTTTCTTTTTTATAATTAAATGGACTACTTGAACAATTATATATTCTTATCTCTGTTTTAGTAGTTACATAAAGGAATAGAACCTTTTTATAGTTCCAAAGGTTATGATGTATTTGGGCAATTTCTTTTAATGTCTCTTGATTAAAATCTTCAACTTCTTTAAAAAAAACTGTTGGAAAATCTCCAGAGTAATGAGTTTTATCTATATTTAAAGATTTCTCTTGTTTTGAAGCATCTTTGACATTAGTAAATTGTAATAATTCATAAATTGAACTCAAAGAAAAACCTTTATTTTTAATAATATATTATACCATTAGTTTAGGAAAAAAGAAAGATACACATATCATATTTTTTAATAATTAATAATATTCACCCACTACTTCAACTTCGCCTGTTCCAATTCCCAATACTCCATCTCAAAAGAATCTTTAAGAGAAATACTCTCATAACCTCCAAGTTTATCTGCACGAAGTACAGCCATCATGGTATGTTCTACTACATCATTTAAAACATTGCACTCTTTTTCATTTTTTCCAAAAAGAACTACACCAAAGTTTTTAATCACAGCATAGTTTGGTGCAGGGTTTAGCATAATTTCATCGCTAGAAAAGTTTTTAAAATAAGCTTTATACTCAGTAATATACTGATGTACTGCTTCTTCTAAATTCTCATTCACAATCAACGGAATACGTTTTGTACGGATAATATGTTCAGGTGTCAAAACACCACGTGTTGCTTTCATGTAAAGATGGTCTTGTGAAGCATAGTGTAAAGCCAATGGTGTTTGATTGACTTTCATGACAATCTCACAGCCTTTTTCTTGCTTTACTAAGGCTTTTAATTTTTCTACATCAAATGCTCTCGGTTCAACTTTGTCAAACTCAATGTTTGCATTTTGTTGTAAAAACTCTTCTGCTACGCTAACAGCTTCTATCATCTTGTCATACGATTTTTTAGCATCATCATCAAAGGTAAATATTCCATGATTATGTAAAATAATTCCCTCACATCTATCCCAATCAAAATCACGTGTCATCTTGTAGATTTCATGTGCTAAAATAAACCCTGGCATAATATAAGGTACTATCAAAAAGTTAGGAAAAAGTTTTTCAATATGATCTTTACCATTAACTGAGTTAGAAATGGTCACCACAGCATCTGCATGAGTATGATCAACTACTTTAAAAGGAATAAGTGCATGTAAAATGGCTTCAACCGAAGGATTTGGAGCTGATTTATCTATCATGGCTGCTTTTTGTCCTGATACCATATCGGTATCGCTCAACTCATCAAGGGCTGCCATTTCTAAAAGTGTTGACATCTTGACAGGAGCAAAACCTTCTTCTTTGATGGAAACCAAATCCCATCCAGAACCTTTGACATAGAGTATCTCTTCCCCATCAACCATAGATTTAACAGAGGTATTTCCCCCTCCATGTAATACCAACTCATCTGAACGTCCTAATAAATTTGAAGAGTAAACCCGTAAAGCCAAGTCACTGTTATAGTTACTAGCCTCTTCTTCATTCCATAAATTTTTCAAAACTAGCCTAACACTTCTAATTCATCAGAATATTTATCTTCACAGTAAGGCTCATAAGAAGATTTATAAACAGCATAATGTGCAGAAGCTTTATGTCCATCCAATGCTGATTCATCTCTCCAAGACTCTACAGCCATAAAACGTCGTGACTCATTTTCATACTGAAAGATATCATAAAAAATACATCCATCCGATGCTTTACTTGGCACAACCATTGCCCAAAGCAGTTCTTTCATCTTCGCTTCACAGCCCTCTTTTGCTATAAATGTTACGCTTTTTGTTATTGTCATGATGTTCTCCATATTTTATTTTTATGGATTATAGCAAATATTAGGGTATTTTCCGAATCCTCATAAAGACTTTTTTATTCTAATAAATTTGATATTTGAGCTTGAAATACAATTAGAATAAAAAGCGTTAATAAAAATATTTTGAAGCTATTTATTTCCTAAAAGATTGGTTCATAAAGTTATTTTACGTTCTTTTTTCGTAAAACTCTTATCTACTGTGCTGTTAATGATGAATAACATCTCTTCAGCCAAATTCTTTCTATCATAATTTTTTGCTAATTCTCTACAACCTTTTTGACAGGCTAAATAGGTTGTTTTTTCTTTAAGTTCATTAAGCTTTAAAATAAAATCATCTTCATCTTCAGGAACAAAGCAAAGACCAGCATTGTATTTTTCTATAATCTCTTGTGCTTGTCCTTGCACACCTAACAAGGTTGGTTTACCCATAGCTGAGGCTTCAAAGATCTTAGAAGGAATAACTTCTCTAAAATTCTTTCGATTCTTTAATGGTGCAAGAGAAATATCACAAATGGAAAGATAAGAGGGTACTTCTTCTTTTAAAATAGAATCTAAAAAAGTAATATTTGTTAAATTTAAACTAGTAGCTAACTCAACAATCTCACTTTTAATTGCCCCATCCCCAATAAATAAAAAGTGTATTTCATTATCTTTAATTTTAGCTATTGAATTAATAATAAAGTCTAAACTGTGTGCCATACCATGGGTACCAATATAACCAACTATAAATTTATTTTGAAGTTTTAAATCTTCAAGAAGTGATTCATTTTTAGGACGTATATAAAATAATTTGTTATTTGAACCATTAGTAATAACAGAAATTTTATGAGCATCAATTCCACGAGCAATAAGATTATGCTTAAACGCATCTGTCACAGCAATGACTTGTCTTGCATCACGATACAAGCCCAATTCTATTTTCTCTAAAAAGTTTAATAATTTTTCCTGTTTAAGTGCACCAACTGTTCTTAAACTTTCAGGCCAAATATCTCTTAGTTCAAAGATCCAAGGTTTTCTTTTTACTTTAGAAAGTCCCCATCCTGCCCATGTCGTAAAAAATTGTGGTGAAGTAGCAATAATCACATCAAACTTTTGAAATAAACCTACTATAAATGCTAAAATTGCATAACTTAGATAATCTAGTATACGCTTTGCAAAACCTTTATTTTCAGTCATATAACTCCATATACGGATTACTTGAATTCCATCTACAAATTCTTTTTGGTAAAGTTTATTTTTATATCCTTCATAAACTTTTCCATGTGGAAAATTTGGATTACAAGTTAGCACAGTCACCTCATAACCTAATGTAACCCAATGCTTACAATGTTCATAAGTTCTTGTTGCAGGAGCATTTACCTCTGGTGGAAAATTGTCTGTTAAAAATAATATTTTCATCTATATATAACCTTCTATAAATATTTTAAAGTTATTTTACAATTATTTTCTTTAATCTTAATAATTAACATTTTAAATTTAAAAAA
>CACVAR010000100.1 GCA_902727905.1 uncultured Sulfurovum sp.
TATCACAGGATTGTAAATCTTAGACCATAACATCAAGTCAGAACCCTTTTTATTTTGAAATAAAAACTTAAACGAAACATCTAAACCATAACTTGAAACATGAGAAGAGAGTTTTGGTGTTTGATACAGTAATACCCAGTCTATATTTTCTTTTAATGCATTCAACATTCCCCCTCCTCCTTCTACTAAAATAAATGATGGTTTAGAAAAATCTAACGCATTAACGACACGAACTTTTCGGTTCTTAACAGAAAACAAAGGAATGTCTCTATCAAAATTATCTTCTCGACTATAGATACTAATATTTGGAGCTTTATCACCTGTAAACCGACAGTCTAAAGTAGGTCTGTCTTCACGAACAGTATTTCCTCCTATGAGCATTTCGGTACAGACAGCACGAAGTTGATGTACATGGGTTAAAGATTCTTTGGAACTTAGGTAACCTCCTCCTATTTTGCCGTTAGAGGTTTGGGCTATTTTAAAAAGTACAAAAGCTCTTTCTTGCCAAATCATAAAAGATTCTAGTAACTCTTTTGCTTCTTCCTCACAAACACCTACTTCTATGTTTATACCTTGTTCTTCTAATCTTTTTACACCACCATCATGCCCTTTTATAGGATCAAGTGTTGCGATGACTACTTTTTTAGGTTTTATCTGAGATACAAGTGAAGCACAAGAAGGTGTTTTACCCACATGAGAACATGGCTCGAGTGTTACATATAGTATACATTCTGAAAAGAATCCTTTGGGTAAAGTATATAAAAACTCATGGGCTTTATGAGAGTCAAACCTATCAAAATCAACTATTTCATTGCTCATGTTTTCATAGGCTTTGATGAGTGCTAAAACTTCTGCATGAGATGTTCCAGCTTTTTGGTGAGCTTCTACGGCTACAATTTCATTATCATAAACCACTAAAGCACCCACAGCAGGGTTTGGGTAAGTTCTGAGTTGGTATTTCCATGCTTCTTTTAGGGCTTGTTGCATGTAGATTTCATTTGAATTCATTAGGTCTCCTGTAGGGTGCGATTGCTATCGCACCATTTAAAATATTAGCATAAAATAAAGCCCATGCCGAAAGGCTTAAATTGTTTATATTGGTGTGATAGCAATCACCCCCTACATAGGCTTTCACAGTAGTCCCAACTCTTCTGAAATGTCTTTAACCAACTTACTCAATGGTCGTTTTCCTATCTCTTCATCGCTAATGTATCCACCACTTATTAAACGTTGTAGGTCTTCTCTATTTTTAAAAAGTGTTCCTTCGTATTGACTCAGAAGTTCATCTAAATAGCTTTCGTTGTAGATGGCATTTTTTTGAATAGACTTCTTGCAAAACTTGCATCTAAACCATCATATTCCTATCAAAGTTGATTAATGCACAAATCAGATTTACCCTTAAGTTATAGCGTTTACGTCGATTACGATACTTTTGTTTGAGCATTT
>CACVAR010000101.1 GCA_902727905.1 uncultured Sulfurovum sp.
CAGTTACAGATGCTACTAAGACGGCAACAACTGAAGCTAGTACAGCTGCTAAAACTGTAACAACTGAAGCTGGAACAGCTGTTAAAACTGCTGCTGACAATGCAAATGACAGTACTAAAACTGCTATTGACAGTGCTTCTGACGACAAATAGTTTTTCCCTTCACCAATAAAGTTACCTAATCTTAGGTAGCTTTACTCCTCCTATTTCTTTTCAATTAATTTTATAATCTACTAGGCTAGTCCTCTATCAATCAAAATACTTAATTAAGAAGATAAATAAGAACCTTTTTATTCAAATACCATTACAATTTTGCCATAAAGGGCAGGTATGAAAAAACTAAAATACGGCATGATTAGCTTGTTTATTATGTTTTTTATATTCATAGTTCTGAACTATCTCTTTCCCTTAAACACAGATAGACTCAACAAACCAAAATCAACCCTTATCTATGATAATAAAAATCATCTTATAGCAGTAAAACTCAGTTCTGATGGCTTTCTACGAATCCCCATCAAAAAAGAGACCTTAAATTCAAATGTAAAAAAAATAGTACTTGCCTATGAAGATCAATATTTTGAGGAACATTTTGGAGTCAACCCTTTTTCCATCATTCGTGCTTTATGGTTTAATCTTAGCAATCAAGGGAAAATAGGGGCATCCACCATTACCATGCAAGTTGCGCGTATGATGCACAATGAACCTCGTACCCTTGGTCAAAAACTCATTGAGATGTTTCAAGCTTTTCAATTAGAGTGGCAATACTCCAAAGAAGAGATTCTAACCTTTTATCTTAACAACGCTCCCTATGGTGGAAACGTAGAAGGTTTTGCTTCTGCTTCATTCAAATACTTTCAACTACCTCCCTCTTCACTCTCCCTTTCTCAAGTAGCTTACTTAACCAGCATCCCTAAAAATCCTAATAGTAACCGTCCTAAAAAGAATAATCAAAATATCAACCCCATTAAAAACAGACTACTTGAACGTATCAAAAAACTTGACCTATTAAAGGAAGAAGACTATCAACGTGCAAAGCAAGAGTCTATCACGGTGAACATTCAAAATCTTCCTAACAAAGTCCCTCACTTAACAGCACAAATTAAAAAAGAAGGTGAGGTACATACAAGCATTAAAATGAGTCTGCAAGAACGCGTACAAAATCTTATAAGCTCTGAAGTAAAAGAACTGAAAAACTTTAACATTCATAACGGAGCAGCCATGGTCATTGAGAACAAAAGCATGAACATTATTGCTTATGTAGCATCCCAAGACTTTTATGACACAAAGTATGGAGGACAGAACAATGGATTAAACTCTTTGGTTTCTCCTGGTTCAACGCTCAAACCTTTTGTTTATGTTCGTGCTTTAGAAGAGGGTCTTATAACGCCTCTTAAAAAACTTTTTGATGTCCCTCTTTTCATAGATGGCTACAAACCCATGAACTACTCTAAAGAGTATTTAGGAGAAGTAACAGCTACCGAAGCCCTACAACTTTCACTTAATATCCCTGCTGTTGAACTTGATAGACTTTTAAAAAAGAAGAGTCTCTATACGCTCCTTCAAGAAGTTAACATCACTTCATTGAATCGTGCAAAGTCTTACTATGGCTCATCACTTACCTTAGGAGGGTTAGGGCTTCCCATTAAAAACAATGCTGAACTTTTTGCCATGTTAGCCAATGGAGGTTTGTACCAAAAAGCATCTTATCTGAACAATAGAACTCCTATAAAACCCAAAAAACTACTAAGTTCAGAAGCCACTTACTTAGTTTCAAACATTCTAGCTGATGCACCAAGACGCTCTTTCTCTTCCACATGGGGACAAATAAAAGAGATGAATAAAATTGCGTTCAAAACAGGAACTTCTGCCCATGCTAAAGACATGCTAACCATTGGCTACACCCCCGAATACACCGTAGCTGTTTGGTATGGTAACTTCTCAGGAGCTGCTTCCAAAAAATACCAAGGAGCGTATGCCACAGGACTTAAAACAGCTTCACCCACACTTTTTAAAATTTTTAGAATGTTAGGAAAACAGACATGGTTTCAAAAGCCTAAAGGCATTAAGACCAAAAACATTTGTCAAGATGCCATACAACTGGGAACTTGTAAACAAAAAATTAAAGATCAAGTCATAACAACGGTAAATCCCCAAAATGAGTGTCACACCATGCGTGCCGAAGTACTCTCTTATTTACAACAACAAGGAAGCATCTCTTCCATCAATGAATTAAGTAATCACGCTTGTTATAAAGAGTGGAAGAGTTATAAACCC
This sequence comes from uncultured Sulfurovum sp., assembly GCA_902727905.1. Taxonomy (GTDB): domain Bacteria; phylum Campylobacterota; class Campylobacteria; order Campylobacterales; family Sulfurovaceae; genus UBA1140. The sequence goes on from CACVAR010000101.1 coordinate 2,274, forward strand.
CTCATCACCAGTCCCATTCATGACAAAACCTACACTTACAATGCTTTACTTCCACAAGAGCTAAAAAAAACCAAGTTAGAGTGTTTTTCATTTGAAGAAAAGAGTAAGATTTATTGGCTTATAAACAGTGAAGAGCCTATTGTTGGAGAATCTGGAAAGCCTATTTACAAATACCTTTCACCAACTGTTCATAACATATCTTGTGTTGATGAGGGAGCTAAGGTTAGGAAGGTTAGGGTTTTTACTGAGGAGTTGTGAAGTCTGTATGCTATTTTTATTCCAAAATTAACGCCAAAAGTTTATCACTTATTCTAAAGTCTGAATCATTAAGTTTTTGAATAATAACCAATATATATTCTCTACTTAATCGTTTTTCAACATATAGAAAACGTAAGATTCCAACCAACCCAATAATTTCAATACCTTGTTTTTGAGCAAACCTACGACCTTTTTTCTCATCAATAATTAAAGGTAACTTTTTTTCAATGGCTAACGTAATAGAAGCAGATTCACCAGTATTTAATAAGTAATTAATCTCTTTAAAGAGTGCCATATCTTGATAATTTTCAAGTAAAATAAAACCTTTATCACGGTAATTCAAAACTAGAATCTTGCTATAATACCACCAAAAAAGACAAAAAATGACCTACCCAACCTTTCCAGAAAATTGTACTTCAATGTTATGCAAACATTTAACGCCAGAGTTATTTGAACAATTAAAAGATAAAAAGACAGCCAACGGTTTTACGTTAGAAAAAGCAATTAAATCAGGCATTGAAAATGTAGACTCTGAAATTGGTGTCTATGCTGGAGATGAGGAGAGTTATGAAGTCTTTGCTGAACTTTTTGATAAGGTTATTGAAGAGTATCATCAGTTTTCTTCAACTGATGTTCATGAGAGTAATTTAAAGGCTGAAGATTTAAATTTAAGAAATCTTGACACAAGCTATATCCTCTCCACACGTATTCGAATTGGGCGAAATATTAAAGATATGCCGTTAGGTGCATCCATTAGCAAAGAGCAACGAGATGAAATTGAAAAAGATGTTTCATCGGTTTTAAATGGCTTTGAAGGTGAATTAGCAGGAGCTTACCATCCTCTTTTAGAAATGAGTCAAGAGGTTCAATTACAGTTAATTGAAGATCATTTTCTGTTTAAAGATGGAGATCGCTTTTTAGAGTCTTCAGGCTTGGCACGTCACTGGCCTCATGGACGAGGGATTTACCATAACCATGACAAAACATTTTTAGTATGGCTCAATGAAGAGGATCAACTGCGTATTATCTCCATGCAACAAGGTGGGGATGTCGTGGAAGTCTTTAGTCGTTTGGTCACAGCCATGAAAGAGATAGAAGCCAAAGTTCCTTTTGCATACTCTGAACGTTTAGGGTACATCTCTTCTTGCCCTACGAACCTTGGAACAGCCATGCGAGCGAGTGTGCATATTAAGTTACCAAATCTTGCTAACGACATGGAACAGTTTAAAGCCATAGCTGACAAATATTATTTACAAATCCGTGGAACGGATGGGGAACACTCTCAAAGTAAAGGGGGTGTTTTTGACATCTCAAATTATCGTCGTTTGGGCATTACGGAAGTGGAGGCTGTACAAGATATGATTGATGGGGTGATTGCTTTGGTAGATGCTGAAAAAAGTTTAGAGGCATAGATGAATTGGTTAGCCCATGTTTTCCTCTCTGAAGAGCATATAGAGCATCAGTTAGGAAACTTGTTGGCTGACCCTTTAAAAGGTAGGTCCTGGGATGGGGCTACAGCCATGTTTGAAAAAGGTTTGGCTACCCATTTAGCCATTGATACTTTTACAGATGCTCACCCTTTAGTTCGTCAAAGTAAAAGACGACTTGAAGGAAGAAAGTATTTAAAAGGAGTAGTCATAGACATTGTTTATGACCATCTTTTGACCAAGCATTGGGAGAAGTTTTCTTCTAAAGACTTTGAAGCGTTTACAGCAAATTTTCGTAACCAAGCTCCTCTACAAATCGATCAATACCCTGCAAAAACAAAACGTGTTATTAACAATGTGGTTAACATTAAGCTCCTCAGTTCTTATGCTGATTTAGAAGGATTAGGGGAAGGCTTTAAACGTATAGACAAGCGTTTGTCTGAACGTGTTCGAGCCAAAGAGACAGCATTTGGTTATCTTCCTATTGTAGCTTATGAAATGCATAACATAGAGCGTGACTTTTTAGAATTTTTCCCAGAGCTTATGGAGCATGTAGAAAAAAATCTTGATAATGAGTACTTAACTCATTGGATTTAAGGAAGCTTTAGTATCATAATAAAACGTACCTATATCGATTTAATTTGAAAAAGGAGATATATTATGACTACGCATCAAAAAGCTTTTACTTTAAACCAACAAGCTAATGACCATGCAACACAAATGCGATATTCTAAAGCCATTGTGCAATATAAACAAGCTTTATCGCTTTATGTCTCTTTGGCAAAAGCTGAACCTCTTGACTATTGTCTACCCATTGCCCATGTTTTTTCTAATTTAGCCATTATTTATTTGAATTTGGAGCGGCCTAAAAGAGCAGATGAGTTTCATCAAAATGCTTTGAGAATGCATAGGGTATTGTGTAAAACAAACCCGAAAAAGTATGCACTTGAATTGGCTAACTGTTTGATAGATGGTGTACGCTATTTAAAAGAGCATTCATTAACCCTCTATGAAGCTGAGATGGCACTGCATAAAATTAGTAATACAAAACGAACCATTGAATTGGTTCGGGTGATTCGTAAACTTCATACTCCTATTGTTGAGTGATTCTAAACAGAGAATTTATACTTTTTTATTATAATCTTTTTTATTAACTAACTAAGGATTTAAATTGAAAAAAGTATTACTCACATTATTAGCCATTCCACTTATGCTTTCAGCATCGGACTTAATCATTAAAACAGGTGAATTGAGTGTTGATGAGACCATTAATAAAATAGAAAAGATTGTTGAATCAAAAGCAAAAGTTGGTTTAGGGGTCTTTACGATTATTGACCATAAAAAAGGTGCTGATAAAGTCAAAATGGAGCTTTCAGATACAAAAGTAATTGTATTTGGTAATCCAAACTTAGGTACTAAACTGATGCAAAAAGACCCTCTTGTTGCACTTGAACTACCTATGAAAGTTTTGGTTTATGCTGATGGGAATGAGACCAAAATTGTTTATCGTGACCCTCAGAGCTGGCGTGAAAGTTTTGATTTAAAAGATTGTAAAGTAATTGACAAAATGAGCAAAGCCATGGATGGTATAACCACAGCTGCTTCTAAAAAATAGACTACTTAGTTGTAGTCATCTTCTTGCCACTCTTGTAAACCTACCTCTTTCTCTTTGTAACGTTTTTGTAAAGAGACTTGGTAGGCTTCAGCCAACTTATTACATTCTAGTACTTCTTTAATATTCTCTTGATTTTCTTTAGCATTAAAGGCAACTTGGTTTATAAACTCAATGGATAGTTTAGGGTAGTCACGTGAAATGAGTTCTAGTTTGTCCTGAGGTCTAATCTTACCAGTTTGTAACACACGTAAATAAAACCCACTTTTATATTCTTTGACAACCATTGCCGTTAGTTTTTTAATACCCACAATGGAAGAGATTTTCCAACATGGTTGTCGTGGTTGTGAAACTTCTACGATGGTTTCGCCATAAGCAAATTTATCGCCTAAACAGATGTCGCTGTCATCAACACCCAGGATGCTTAGGTTCTCCCCAAAAGTACAAGTTGGTAGGGTAATGTCATATTTTTCTTCGAGGTATCTGTAACTCTTTAAGGGATAAACACAGATGGCTTTGTCAATACCTCCATGACTTTCTTTGTCACTTTGATTGTCAAGTTTGAAGCCATTTTCATTAATTTCATAAGCAGGTTTGTTTAATGCTACTTTTTTGTAAGAAGAGTGATAAGTTTTGCCTTTGGCATTTTTTAGGCTTTCATCTTGCCCACAATATATTTGTTTAACGTCTATTTTCATCTTAATTCCTAGTGAGAAGTACTATAATACAAACTATAGCAATGATTATCTTAATGGTGAAGTAGAAAGTGTATGAAAAAAATAATTAGTATTTTAGGTTGTGGTTGGGTAGGTGAAGCCCTTAAGAAAGAGCTTGAATCAAGTGATACTGTTCATTGTTTGTCAAGAGATATGACAGAAAATAAAGAGCAAAATAAATATGCTTGTCATACTTTAGTTATTGCGATTCCTCCTAGAGAAAACTACTTAGAAGTGTTAACTTTGACGATGAATGAGATAGAACTATCAACACAAGTTATTTTCTTAAGTTCCACCTCTTTTTATGATAATAAAGAGATGGTAGTTAAAGGGGAAGAGCTGATTAAAGCTTTAGATGAAGAAGTATTAATATTACGGCTTTCAGGACTCATGGGCTATAACCGAATAGCAGGAAAATACACAGCTGGTAAAACAAAACCTCATGATGCCACGGTGAACTATGTGCATCGAGATGATGTACTACAGATTATTAAACTTTGTATTGAAAAAGAGCTCGTAAACAATACTTTTAATGTAACAGCACCATTACATCCTAAACAGTCTGAAATATACACAAAAAATGCGAAAGTTTTTGGCTGGGAAAATACTTATTTTGAATCTGATGAGGTTTTAGGTAAAGTGGTTTCTCCAGAAAAGTTAGTAAATTATTTAGCGTATGAGTTTTTAAAACCTAACCCTTTGGAGTTTTGGGAGGAGATAAAGTGAAATATATAGTAATGTGTTTAATGGTGCTAGGTTTGAGTGGTTGTTTTCCAAAAGTAAGAACAACAACGCCTTTAGTGGAAGTTATAGTTATTGATGCTAAAACAAAAAAGTCAGTGGAAGGAGTACTAACTTCTAAGAAGATGATTCGTAATGAAGAAGGCGTATTGTCCATTCCAGCCACAACTAAGTTTGGATTAGGGTTCCCTGCCAGTGGGGTTTACCCGATAGAACAACGTTTTGCGCTTGGAAAAGTTGGTTATGTCTCACAAGTTTGTTTATGTACAACTTTAACCATCTATCCAAGGTGTAACATGAAGCGTATTGAGTTAGAGGCAAGTTCAAGTCAAGATGAGCTGAGTATGGAGAAGTTAAATAGTTTAGTAGAGCGTTCCAAACGAAAGATAGGTGAGTCTCCAAATCAGTATACTTTAGATTATGACCCTCATGGTGAGATGATTTGTCAAAGTGAAATAGTAGAAAAGAAAGAATAGTTTTTGCTTAATTCACTCATAGAAGGTTTTTTACTAGGTCTAGGAGCAGCTGTGCCTTTAGGACCTATTAACATACTCATTATGAACCATGCGTTAAAAAACTATAAGAGTGCTGTGGCTATTGGTTTTGGTGCTATGAGTGCTGACATGGTTTACCTGTTTATTATATTATTAGGATTGGCTACCTTTTTAGATA
>CACVAR010000102.1 GCA_902727905.1 uncultured Sulfurovum sp.
TTTTAACCTTTGCTATTCAAAAAATAAAAAAATGGCTTATTTTACTTCTGTCTTTTTGACTATTTTAAAGCAAATTAAAGCTTGCTTTCTCCATCCCATTAAACTCTGTCATTTTTACCATAGTGTAAGGCATCATGTCTTCAAAAATTATTTGATTCCCTATTTTTAAATCTTTAGTAAAAAAATATTGACCCATTGTGTCACCTTCTAAACAGGAGTTTCCACTAAGTTCATAAACATAAGGTGTGAGTTCTGACTTTGTACCTTTAACTTTGAGTCTTTGCTTAATAATGGTAACATCTAACAGATGTGTTTCAATGGAAGTGTCAAGAATGACAATGTTATGTTTAGCATTCTTGATAATATCGAGTATAGTAGTTACAAAATCACCACAGCCTTTCGTAACAGTTTCTCCTGGTTCAAAATAGATTTTTAAATGAGGATATTTTTTTTGAAACGCTTTAAGTAGTTTTACAAATCCATTGATATCATAGTTAGGATTTGTAAAGTCATGTCCCCCACCTAAGTTAAGCCATTTTAGTTTAGGCAATATATTTTGGTAGTTACACTCTATATGTTTAATTAGGAGGGTTAAGCCCTCTATTGTGTCTTGAAAGAGCGCATGGAAATGTAAACCTTCTAGTTCTGTAAATTGACTATGGTCTTTTTTATACTCATTTAAAAACTCCAAATAGTTAACTCCCAGCCGTGAGGTATTTGTATTTGGGTTACAATATCTAGGTATCTGTAAAGAGAGTTTAGGATTAATACGTAAACCTTTAGAGACAGGTATTGATTGATACTGTTGCCATTGACCTAAGGAGTTTAAGGAGAGCGTAGAAATATTTTTTAGCATACTTTCTAACATTTCCTTTTTAAAAGCTGGAGCATAAAGATGAATATGTTTAGTATTGGCTTTCTGAGCCATTTCTAACTCTTTAGGGCTTGTGATACTCATACCTGAGAGTTTAGCACTTATAAGAGGTAATACAGAGCTTTGATTAAAGCTCTTAATGGTATGTAAGATGTGAATGTTGGCTTTTTCTTCTAAGACTTTTAATGTGTTGAGGTTTTGTATGAGTTTGTTTTCATACATAATAAAGTAAGGTGTGGGCATGATATTATTCATACCAAACATCCCAACCTTCATTGTAGTACTCAATGAGTTTATGATTACTCAGCTTATTTGCTTTAACCTCTTGTTGAGCAATATCTTTTTCAAAAATTTCCATGCGTTGTAGAACTTCTTTGTTTAGGTATTTTAAATTTTTTATTGGTTCATGGTTTTTAAAATGGATTGGAAACTTAGATGCCATAACAAAGCCCCACTCTCCAAAGCTTGGCACATAAGTATGGTAGGCTTTGGTTTCAAGTGCTGTGCTTGCCATGGTTTCTTTAACACTCCAAAATGCTTTGGGGGTAAACATAGGTGATGTAG
>CACVAR010000103.1:0-3703 GCA_902727905.1 uncultured Sulfurovum sp.
GATGTAATTCTAACTCTAGTAAAGTCTCTTCTGAAACCTCTTTTAAGTTTTGAATCTTTTCTTCTTCTTTTCTTATAGATGATAACTTTTTTGTCTCTACCTTCGTTAATCACCTCACCTTTAACCATAGCACCCTCTACAAAAGGAGCTCCTACAGTTAATTCACCGTTGTCTAGTGCTAGAACTTCTTTGAATTCTACAGCTGCTTTTGGCTCAAGATTCATCTTGTCAAAACAGATGATATCACCCTCTTGAACTTTGAATTGTTGACCACTTGCTTTAATGATTGCGTACATTGCAAACCCTTCATTAATATTGTTAGGAGATAGTTAAAAATCCCCTGCTTTTAAAAAGTTTGTGATTATACCCAAAACAGTTTTAACTTTGTTTTAAAGCCTAATAAAAAGGTTTTTAAATTAACATTTTTAGGAAATAAATTAATTTTTCAAATTATCTTTATTTTTACAATGATACTATATTGCTTTTAATTAAATATCATTGCAAGGAACTATTTTGAAAAAATTAGGCTTTATTATTGCTCCTCTTCTATTTTTACTCTATGTGGCAGGTGAAACCTACTTAAAACTAAACAACTCAAGTATATGTGCTTCAGATAAGGCTGCCGAACCTACTGGCTGTGAATTAGCAGGTGCGCTTCTAAATTTTGATGCTATCTATTTGAACTACTTAGGAATCTTTGCTGCACTAACTATTTTAATACTTGGTATTTTAAGTTATAAAAAAATAGTTTCAGAAGTACTTTTCTTTGTCGTGTTAATCTCTTCACTTCTTTTTGAAACTATTCTGCTAGGTTACCAATACTTTGTGTCACCTGCAATGTGTACTTTCTGTATGGGTGTCTATGCTTCTTTAGTTATTATTTTATTGTTAGCATCACGTAAATACTTTTTTGCAGTCATACCTGCTGTTCTTGCTCTTATTACAGCATTGTCTTTTTTAGCCATTCCTGTAGCTAAACCATTTGTTCAAAAAGATGGAACTTATTTACTTCAGTCAGAGTCTTGTCCTCATTGTAAAAAAGTAAAAGAATATATGAATGAAAACAACATTGAATTTACTAAAATTAACATTGAACAAATAGAAGCTCAACACTTTGCAACCTTCCTAAACTTTAAAAGTATTCCAATCTTAATTACTAAAGAAGGTAAGAATATTAAAATTATTAATGGTGATAAAAATATTATTGACTCATATGAAACAATTACTGGTCAAGATCAAATTGTTATTGAAGAAAGTGTAAGTATTGATACTTCGTTTAATGTTGTAGAAGAAGAAGGCTGTGGTTTTGCAAGTCTTAAAACAATCGCAACTGAAGAAGAAAGTAATTGTGATAGTAAAAAATAAATCTCTAATTTAATAGAAATTAAAATATATTAATTTCTATTAAGCTCCATATCTCCTCTAATTATCAATATTATTTCATATTATAATAAGTTCAAATAATAAATATAAATGTATCTTTTGTTCTCACGTAGGTATCTAAAGTCTAATTTATCTTTATTATTAAAACTTATCATGTCATAATAGTACTAAATAAATAATAAATAATTTTAAAGGAGTCCATAACATGAAACATATAACCATAAAACACTTACTTCTCACTACTTTAAGTACTTTTTTATTACTAGGATGTCTAAATCCAGAAAAAGTAACTTCCGTAAAAAGTCAAATAGAAAATAAAAAAGTCACTACCTCTGAAACTATTAGAAATATACCTCATGTAACAATAAATGATACTAGCTATGGTCAACATACTGATGAGATACAAGAGTTTCTTTCTAATACACCAATGGGTTCAGAGATTTATCTTGAGCAAAAAGAGAGTGGTGAATGGTATTTAAAGGTCGAAAAAACATTCACTGTTCAAAAAGACCAAGAAGAAACGAAAATAATTGAACCACTTTATGGAGAAAGCATTTTAATTTAAGCCTATATAAGATTAGTCTTTAAAATGATTAATCCTAAATAATTTTTGATATAATAATGTCAAATTATAAACAAGGCACTTATTTTGACAATTGATGACGTAAAAAAAGAATTAAGTAGTGATGAACAGATGCTAGCTTCAGCTTTTAAAGCTGAAAAAATCTATAAGAAACATAAATTAAAAATATTTGCCGTTGTTGGTCTGGCAATTGTATATTTTACTGGAACAGCCATCATGGATAAAATGGTTCAAGATAAACAAGAAAGTGCCAACACAGCCTATTTGGCACTTGAAAAAAATGCACAAGATACTTCAGCACTAAGTACTTTAAAAGCAAATAATCCAGCCCTATTTGAACTCTACTCTTATCAAGAAGCCGTAAAATCTTCTGACACAAAAACCCTTCAAACTTTAAGTACTAGTAAAAATGACATCATTTCTGATTTAGCTACTTATCACTTATCTGTTATTGAAGGTAAAAAAAGTGACTCTAAATACCACTCTGACCTTGCTAAAATCCATAATGCCTCATTATTAATTAAAGAAGGAAAAACAGTAGAAGCTAAAGAAGAACTGGAATTAATTTCAGAAGAATCACCTGTTTATAACATTTCTAAAATGATAAAACATTATAGTATTAAAGGCTAGTTATGCATAACAAAAACCTACTTTCTTTTACGCCTATTGGCTTAGTACTACTACTTAGTTTTGTTTTTCTTGGATGTTCTGGTAAACAATACTATGAACCTAAAAGTACTTCTAGCCTCTCTGGTTCAAATATGGGAGATAAACTTATACACTACTCTCGAGATGGAGCAACCTTAGAGAGTGGAAAAGTTTTAACAAAAACACAGATTGTAGACCTAGAACTAGAAAACGGTTTTTACTTTATTAACCATAACCGTTCTGCTGCCATAACAGCTGACTTACAAGGTAACTGTAATATCGTAACAGAAAAAGGTACCGTTGCTTCTGCGAAATTTCCAAAAGCATTGGTTGCTGGTACATTAATTGGAAAATATTTAGTATATGTTCTTCAAAACAATCATTACGGTGTTTATGACTTCTCACAAAACAAAACTGTCTACACCAATAAATCTAATAAAGCATTTGCCATTGACACACGAATAGCAAACCCTCTCAGCATTGATAAACTGGTTGTTATCCCTACCCTTGATGGTAAGCTAACTATTTTAGATCTTGATACATTGAAAGTGGCTAAAGAGATGTATGTAAGTACCGAGTCATCGCTAAATAATATTATTTTCTTAGATAAAATAAAAAACACCCTCATAGCTGCAACCCCTAACAAAATACTTTCTATTTCTGCAAAAGGAAAAAAAGAATTAGATACAGCTGTATCTGAAGTTGCAATAACAAATGATTCAGTTTTTGTTTTTGCTGTTGATGGAAGAATTCTAAAACTCGATGAAACACTCTCAGTAATCTCAGAAAATAAATTTAAGTTTGCACACTTTTCTGTAGCAGGACTAAATGCAGACAAAGTATTTGCTTTAGACAAACAAGGTTATCTTATAGTTGCTAACAACACACTAAGTAAACACAAAGTATATAAACTTTCAGATGTAGATTCATATGCTTTTATTTCAAATGGACAACTCTATTTTGATGATGAAATCATTAACCTTAATACCCTAAGTTATGAGTAGTTCAACACTACTTATAGCATTTCAAGAATATCTCCATATTAACAAAGCCCTTGAGACTAATACCATCAAGAGTTATCTTTCAGAT
>CACVAR010000103.1:3803-7651 GCA_902727905.1 uncultured Sulfurovum sp.
AGGCACTCTTTTGCTTCCTCACTTATTTTAGGTGGTGCGAATTTACGCGTTGTACAAGAGTTACTAGGGCATTCATCTTTAGAAACCACCCAAATATACACCCATATTCAACAAGAAAACCTTGCTGAAACTATAAATAGCTATCATCCACTAGCCTAATAAAAAGGAATTAATTATGAAAGAAATAGTAGATTTTCTACAAACAAAGAAGATGATTTTTAAATCACTCAACTCCATTGATGTTAAAAGCCTAGGTTCACGAAAAAAAATAGCTATTTATCTGGGTGTTGATTTAAACAAATATTATACTTGTATTTTCCATATCAGTAAGAAAAGTAGAATTTTACAAAAAGAAGCAAGAGAACTCATGTTACTTCATGAAAAACTAGAAACATTAAATAATTCAAAAATCAATAAGAAATGCATCTATATCCAAGCCCCTCTTTGTTCAAAAGCAAAAGCATTAATGGAAGAAGAGAAATGGATTGTTTGGCATGAGGAAAACTAGTCTCCTACATAAGAGAATAATAAAGCTCTTTTCATTTTAGAAAAAACTTGCCATTTGTCTTCAGGTTGAATTGCAAAACAACCAAGACTACGCCCTGCTGTACCTACATAAGAAGCTGTATGCAAAATAATCTCTCGTTGCTTAGCATTTCTATTTTTCCACTCTAGCCCATCTAAACCAAGATAGTTATATTTTTTCTTAGATGTTATGCCTTCTTTAGAACCAATTTTAAAAAATCCTGTAGGCGTTTTATAGGAACCTAATGTATTTCCAGCACTCCATACCCTATCACCTCTAGCCCCAGAATTACGACCATGTGCGACCAAGTACTTCGTAACTTCTGCTGTATGTAAATTAATAATAAATAAGCGTTTTTCTGAGGCATATTTAGTATAGTCTGCAATGGCTACATAATTAGGTGAAAGTCCTTTAGCATATCTATTATTTTCATAATAAAAAAATGTTTTAGCTAAAGCTTTTTGACTAACATTGGAATTACGCTTTACTTGATTAAAAACATAATGAAGTTGGGAAACTGAAAGATGATTTCCATGTTGCATATTTCCATATGATGTTGAAGCTTGGGAATTAAGCGAGAAAAAGAGCAATGAAGAAAATAATAAATGTTTAGTTTTCATATTTAACCTTAATTTTAAAATTATATTTTATTTTTTATATTTATTTAAGTTTTATAATTCTAATATAATTTTTGTTTAGAATGGTTTAATTTTTTTAAAATTTAGATTAATAAAAAGAAGCCATTTATGTTATACTCCCTATGCTTTATTTACAGAGAATAAAGTTCGACATAAAAAGTTCGACATAAAAAAGGACAACATAATGAGAATTTTACGAAAAACAATTTTATCACTTAGTTTAGTAATTGCAGGAGCAAACTTACTTTCTACCCAAACACTTCACGCACATTGTCAAGTACCTTGTGGTATCTACAATGATGATGCACGTGTTCATGCAATGTTAGAAGATGCTAAAACAGTAGCAAAAGCAACAGGTCTTATCAATGAACTAGCTGATAAAAAAGATGCACAATCACAAAATCAACTAACACGTTGGGTTATGAATAAAGAGAAACATGCTGAAAACATCATTGCTACCATTAGTAATTACTTCTTAACACAACGCGTTAAAAGTTCACAAAAAGACTATACAGAACGTTTAGTAAAACATCACACTGTTATAGTCAATGCAATGAAAGTAAAACAAAATGCAAATGCTAAGTTAGTAGAGAAACTTCAAAAAAGCATTGAGGAACTAGCTCCTTACTACTCTCCTAAAAAACCTGCTCACTAAGTTCTGGGTATTTTATTCTATTCCATATTAGTCAATATGGAATATAACTTAATCATTTAATGCTAATTATCAATTATGCTATAATCCCTTTTTACATTAAAAAAGGAAATTAATGCACCATTTAAAATCACTAAATATACAAGTTCTTATCGGAATCATCCTAGGAATTACTTTTGGTATCGTACTCCCCCAAATTGCCTTAGAACAAAAGCTTATAGGAGACATGTTTGTCGCACTTTTAAAAATGCTAGTTGTTCCTTTAGTATTTGCTTCTATCTACACAGCACTTACCGGTCTAGGGTCTATTGAAAAACTCAAAAATATTGGGTTCAAAACTATTGGACTGTATCTCTTAACCACAGCCCTTTCTGTCTTTTTAGCAATTTTTGTCATGAACCTATTTCCTATTGGTGAGCCTGTTTCTTCTGCAGGACTTGAGTATGCAAAAGCTACAGAGATTAAACCTTTCTCTTTTCATGATATGATTATGAGCTTTATTCCATCTAATGTATTTAACTCATTAGCTTCAGGATATATGATGCAAGTTATTGTTTTTGCCATCTTCTTAGCAATGGCTTCATTTAAACTTGATGAAAAACATCAAGTTGTACTATTTGACCTCTTTACTGCTATTAATGAAACGATGTTCCATATTGCTAAGTGGGTTATTAACTTAACACCTATTGGTGTTTTTTCACTTATCTCATACATTATTGCTAAACAAGGGATTGACGTTATCTTAGGACTGTGGGAATATGTTTTAGTGGTACTAATTGTCCTCATTATTCATGCTGTAGCTACCTTACCTATGGTTTTAGCATTTTTTACTAAAATTAATCCCTACAAGTACTTAAATGCTGTAAAAGAATCGAGTATCATGGCATTTTCAACAGCTTCATCAGCTGCAACTCTACCTGTAAGTTTAAAAGTTGTTCAAGAAAAAGGTGGTGTGTCTAAAGATTCAGCTGGATTTGTCTTGCCTTTAGGAGCAACAGTCTCTATGGATGGTACGGCTTCCTATTTAACAATTGCTGTACTTTATATTGCAAACTTGGCAGGAGTCGACATGACCTTAGGTGACCAAATAGTACTAGGATTAACCGTTGTTGCACTCTCTGTTGGTGTTGCAGCATTACCTTCTGCTTCACTTGTTATGATGGTTGTAATTTTAAATCAAGTAGGTTTACCTGTTGAGTATCTAGCCATTATTGTTGCTGTTGATCGTATTTTGGACATGGCTAGAACCTCACTGAATGTTACCTCAGATTTAGTCGTTACTAAAATTGTTGATGTATTAACTAAAAACAAAGAAAAAAGGAAATAAAAATGAAAAAAATTTATATTTTATTTTTTTGGCTATTTACAAATTTAATTCATGCTACAGGAGGATATGATAATGGTTCTGCTGTTGGAAAAGGAAACCTACAATTAGACTTTACATGGAATCCTGGTGATGTTATAGATTATGGACAAAGTTATATTACATGGAATTATGGATTAACAGACACTTTAGCTTTTCATGGTTACGGATCACATGAAGCAAAAGGAACTAATCAAATCTATTATGGCTTGAAGTATACTTTTTTACAAAATGACTCTTGGGATTTATCTACAGCCATAGGGTTTAGAAACCGTGAAGGTGAAACCCATATTTATGCTCCTCAACTACTTTATACCTATAAACTTCCAAATGACTATGACATTGGAGGAAGTATTTTAGATGTTTATGACATTACAGACTCCGAAAACTTAGGAGTTACTTTTGATATAGCATTTAGAATCCCTTTTAAACTGTCATTTCTTCAAAACCATGTAGAAAGTACAAAACTTGCACTTGGAGCATTTAGAAATGCAAGTGGCAAAACCTACCCCACTTACAGCATAGATGTAAAGTTTTAGCCTAAAACATATTATGGTGATGTTGCTCTATGTAGGGCATCACGTGTGTTATCCCAAATATTTTGAGAATCTTCTTGAATACCAGAAAAAGTTCTTGTACAAGATGTAAAAAATAACATTAGTAATAATA
>CACVAR010000104.1 GCA_902727905.1 uncultured Sulfurovum sp.
CAAGGTGCTGTTATTACTTCTGCTGCATTTGGTACAGTTGTTTCATGGTTCCCTACTATTCTTGGATTTGCAATTTTTATGTTTGCTTTTTCTACAATGATTTCTTGGTCATACTATGGAGAGAGAGCGTGGGTTTATTTATTTGGTCTGAAGACATCAATTGTTTATAAGCTTATTTTCTTAGCATTTATTATTATTGCTACAGTTACTGATACCGGTACAATGGTTGATTTTTCTTCTATCTTATTTTTAGCATTGGCAGTACCTAATATTTTTGGACTCATTATAATGTCTGGAGATGTAAGAGTTATGTTAACGGAGTATTTAAATAAGTTAAAGTCTGGAGAGTTAGATAAAGAAGCAATACGAGATTAAAACTCGTATTGAAAAAAGCCATTTGAAAAAGATATTGAAGCTTAAATTATTTAGCTTTTTCTAGGTATTTACCTTCAACTGTATCAACAACAATTTTTTGACCTTCAAGAATAAAGAATGGAACTTGTACAACAGCTCCAGAGTCAAGTGTTGCTGGCTTTTTACCACCTTGTGAGTCACCTTTAAAGTTTGGTGGAGTTTCTACTACTTCGTAAGTGGCAGTCTGGGCAATTTCAACAGAGATTGCTTTTCCATTATGAAACAAAATTTCTGCTTCCATACCATCTACCATATAATCAAAGGTGTCCTTACCCACTTGTTCATGTGTTAAGCCAATTTGATCATAAGTTGTTGTGTCCATAAACTGTAACATCTCACCATCATCATAAAGATATTGCATGGTTGTTTGTTCTAAATTTGGTACCTCAAATTTATCACCTGCATGTACAGTTTTTTCTATTACTTTACCTGTTGATAAATTTTTAATTTTACATCTTACAAAAGCTGCACCTTTACCTGGTTTGACATGTTGAAAATCTACTACTTTAAAAGGGTTACCATCCAACTCTAATCGTACGCCTTTTTTTAAGTCACCCATTGAAATTGTTGCCATATTGTACAACTCCTAATTTTTTCGCTATTATAACCTTTGATTAATATTACGTTGTTTAATGGTTTACTATTTACCGTTAGACTTTTATTTATATAAATACAGGAAATTAAATGAAAAAATTATTTAAGATATTAGCTTTACTCAGTTTCATACTTACTTTTGGGCATACATCAACTACAAACTCTCCAACCAT
Organism: uncultured Sulfurovum sp.; assembly: GCA_902727905.1. GTDB lineage: Bacteria > Campylobacterota > Campylobacteria > Campylobacterales > Sulfurovaceae > UBA1140. Next base: position 1,182 of record CACVAR010000104.1, read on the forward strand.
TGATTCTTCAATTGTTAAAATTTATACCGTATCAAAATCTACAAATTATTTGGAGCCTTGGAACTCTTCTGTTGGACGTTCAAGTGGTTCTGGAAGTATTATTTCTGGTAATCGTATCTTAACCAATGCTCATGTTGTGGCGAACGAAACATTTATAGAGGTTAAGAAGTATGGCGATACAAAACGTTATCAAGCTAAAGTATTAGAGGTCTCTCATGACACAGACTTAGCGTTGTTAGAAGTAGAAGATAAGGACTTTTTTAAAGAAACAACCCCTTTGACCTTTGGTGTTCTTCCAAAAATGCAGGACAAGGTAACAGTATATGGGTATCCAATGGGGGGACATACTATTTCTGTGAGTACTGGAATTGTTTCAAGAATTGAGCATAATCGTTATGCTCATAGTGGTAAACGTTTTTTAGCCATTCAGATTGATGCTGCTATTAACCCTGGAAACTCTGGTGGTCCAACCATTTCAAATGGAAAAATAGTAGGTGTTGTAATGCAAGGTATTACTTTTTCTCAAAACATTGGTTATATGGTTCCTGTGGATATTATTCAACACTTTTTAAAAGATGTTGAAGATGGTAAACGTGATGGTTTCCCAAAACTTGGTATTATGACAGATAAGATTGAAAACCCTTCGCTTAAAAAGTATTATAAACTTGAAGAAGATGCTGGAGGAATTATTGTTGTTGATATTGTTCATAACTCAATTCTGAAAGATGTTTTAAAGAAGGAAGATATTATTACAGCGATTGATGGTCACAAAATAGAAAGTGATGGAACTGTCGAATTTAGAGAAAATCAATATACACATTTTAAATACTACATTGACTTACACCAATATGGTGATGAGGTAAGTTTAGAAGTATTACGAGAAGGAAAGAAAGTTTCTTTAAAAGCCACACTTCCTAAAACATCTAGTAAAGAAAAGTCTACCTATGCACAACTAGAGTATGACAAGATGCCAACTTATTTTATGTTAGGTGGGTATGTATTTTCCCCAATTACTCAAAACCTTTTAAACGCTTCGCCTAGTCCCGTTTTAGGTTTACGTTACTCTGCAACAAAGTTTCCTAAAAAAAATAAACAAGAACTAGTAGTACTTTTAAAAGTATTGGCTTCTTCACATTCACGTGGTGACTATGGTATCTCTTTATGGCATATTGAGAAGGTAAATGGAAAAGAATTTAAAGATTTTAAAGAGTTTTATACACTGGTTACAACTACAAAAGAGAAGTTTATCGTACTTGAAGATGAAGATGGTGCTAAAGTGGTAATTGATAAAGAGGAAGCATTAGCTGCTGAGAAAGGTCTTTTAAAGCGTTATAGTATAAAGGCTAATAAGTCGGATGATTTATAGAGAGTAGGGTATAAGTCGTAACTTGGATAACATCCAAGTTACTGAAGGTTTTATTTAAATTGCTTATCTAACAAATTCAAATGGGTTTTCTACAACATTTTTTCTGTCAACAATGTACGGAATAAGTGCTGTTTGTCTAGCTCTTTTAATGGCAATTGTTACCATTTCTTGGTGACGTTTACAGTTACCTGTAAGTCTTCTTGGCATAATTTTAAATCTCTCACTTAATGAGAATTTTAATAGACCTAAATCTTTATAGTCAATGAAATCTACTTTCATTTCACAGTATTTACAATATCTTTTTTTGAACTTTCTTCTTTCTGCCATAGTTATCTCCTAAAATGGTATCTCGTCATCATCGATGTCGATTTCTGGTACTGATGGTGGTGCTTTTTGCTGCTGTGGTTGTCCGTAAGCTGGTTGTTGTGGAGCTTGTGGTTGAGAATAAGCATTGTGTCCTTGTTGAGGTTGCCCATAAGAATTAGCTTGATCTGCTTGACCAGCACCATAATTATTTTGGCTTGCTTGTTCACCATATCCATTATTGTTATTAGGGTTCATGCTATCAGCTTTTGAATCTAACATCTGTAGATTCTCTACCGTAATGGCATGTTTACTTCTCTTACTTCCATCTTGCGCAGTCCACTGCTGAAACTGCAGTCTTCCATCTACTAAAACTTTGCTTCCCTTACGAAGGTATTGGTTTGCTATTTCAGCTGTACGCCCAAAAAATGTTAAATCAATGAACATTACTTCATCTTTTTGTTCTCCAGTCTGACTTTTCCACTTTCGGCTTGTTGCGATTCCAACATTACCAATTGCAGAACCAGACTGTGAATATCTAATCTCAACATCTCTTGTAAGGTTTCCTACCAATACTACTTTGTTATACATGGGTTGCTCCTAATATGTTAACGTTTTCTTTACGCTTCAGTTGTTACGGCAGGAGTTTCTTCTGCTACTGGAGCTTCTTCAACTACTGGCTCTTCTTTTACAACATTTGCAGCTGTAACAAGTTTCTCAAATTGAGCTACTTCTTTTTGCTTTGTGTATTTAACTGTAAGGTATTTAATTACCTCTTCGTTGAACTTTAAGTTTCTTTCGAGTTCGTTAACAATAGTACCTTCTGCTTTAAAGTAAACGATTGTGTATACACCACGCTCATTTTTTTCAACAGGGTAAGCAAGTCTTCTCATTCCCATTTTGTTTGTAGCAAGAATTTCAGCTCCATTTTTAACAAGAATTTCTTCAATTTTTGCAATGTTAGCTGCTGTTTCTTCATCTGTAAGTGTAGGTTTAAGTACGTACAGTGTTTCGTAGTTGTTCATTCTATTCCTTTTGGTTTAATAGCCCATAATTTTTAAGTTATTATTTAAAACTTATCCAAATATATGAGCAAGAATTTTGGAAGCCGTATATTATCATAAATTCTATTTATTTTTACTAAATACAGTGTGGCTTTCTAGCGTTACTTCATTAATAATAGCCCATAAGTTTCAAAATTTATCTTTAATTATAAAAATAATCTTAATTATAAAAATTATACTGTATAATTAATTTACAACATGAAGGAGATTAGTTTTGAGTAAAGAAAATCACTTTTCAGCAACCAAAATGATTATTGATACATCTAAAGTTTTGATTTTTACAATTTATCTTGTATTGATTTTAGGTTCATCGTATATTTTATATAAAAGCTATAATAATTACACCAATATGGCTGATGAAGTCAAATACAATGAAATAATGACCAAACTATCTTCTTTTGAGAATAGTGATAAAATGTTAATTATTAATGATATAAAGTCTCGTAAAAATGAGCAAACAACCATAATGATTACTTCAATGGTTGTTCTCTTGTTGGCATTGTTTATGATGTCAAGAAGAAAATATATATTTGAATATATTAAATTAGAAAACCAAAATTTAAAAAGATTGTTAGAAGATCTTGAAAAATATCCAAATCAAGATAAAGCACTTCAATTTAAAAATATGTTGAAAAACAAAAATACAGCAGAAACATATGAGTTGATGTATGAAATCATCGAAGAACTACAAGATAATAGAGAGTTTGCAGATCAAGCAAATAAAACAAAAAGTCTTTTTTTAGCAAATATGTCACATGAGATTCGAACTCCCTTAAATGGGATTGTAGGTTTCACTAAATTTCTGACTTCAACTGAGTTAAATGAAGAACAACATGATTTTGTGAAAATTATCCGTAAAAGTTCAGAAGATTTGTTATCTATTATCAATGATATTTTAGACATATCAAAAATTGAGAATGGACATATTGAGTTAGAAGAGATATTTTTTAATCCTATGGAAGAGTTTGAAAATGTTATTGAATCCTATGCTGCCAATGCTTCTAAAAAAGACATTGACTTTTCATTATGGATTGACCCTGTATTCTCTTCTTTATTATTACGTTCTGATCCAGGAAAAATCAAACAAGTACTGATTAATCTTATTTCTAATGCTGTTAAGTTTACTGAGAAGAAAGGTACTATTGATGTTATTATTGAACGTACGCAAGTGAATGAAGATAATATTTCAGTCAAGTTTATGGTTAAAGATACAGGTGTCGGAATTTCTAAAGATCAAGAATCAAAAGTTTTTGAGGCATTTACACAGGCAGACAGCACAACGTCCCGTAAATATGGTGGCACAGGGTTAGGATTAACAATTTCAGCTGGTTTGGTTAACTCTCTAGGAGGTGCGTTAAAAGTTGATAGTATCTTAGGAGAAGGTAGTGCATTTCACTTTACATTAAATATCCCTACCAAACAAATTGAGAGAAATAATAATCTAAAAGCCATGAAAATGGCGATTTATGCACCAATGGATGTTCAATCAAAAGATTCAGACCATTATTTAGAAGACTATTTACTTTCCTTTAAACATTTATCAATGATGCGTTTCAATACCATTGAAGAGTGTATGAATGCTCCTTTTTCAATGTTTGATGCACTCTACATTCATTATGACACCATTAATAAATCTGAACTAGAGAAGATTGTTGCTCATCATGGTGGTCATTCAAATATTATTTTAGTAACCAAATTAAATAAACGTCATCTTCTTCAAGATATAGCAGCTGACTTTAATCAAGTAATTTATGAACCAATTACCTTCTCAAAAGTTGAAAAATCAGTTAGCTATTTAGCTGAACATCATAAAGAAAAAAAGCTTGTAGAGAATGTTCAAAAAATTGAAAAGAAAATTAAAGATAAAAGTTCCCTAAAATTGTTTTCAGATATATATGCTTTGGTTGTTGAAGATAATCCAATTAATCAAAAGATGATACAGCATACTCTAAAAAACATAGGCATTATGACAGAATGTGCAGACAATGGAAAAATAGGGCTTGAAATGTTTATGAAGAACCATAAAAACTATGATGTAGTATTTATGGACATTCAAATGCCTATCATGAATGGTATTGAAGCAACAAAAGCTATTTTAGCGTATGAGCAAAGTAAAGCTTTAGACCATACGCCAATTATTGCAGTAACAGCCAATGCTCTCAAAGGAGATAGAGAACACTTTTTATCTGAAGGTTTAGATGAGTATGTATCAAAACCTATTGATTTAGAGAAGTTCATTAAGGTTCTAAAAATGTTTTTTAAAGAGTCAGAAGGTAGTAAAGCCATACCAGCTATATCAACAACAGATATTCTACTTTATAAAGAGACAGCTATGGAAGCGAAAATTATTTCAGCTATTTTACATAAGTTAGATTATTCCGTAGATGTGGTAGAAAATATTGACGAGTTAAAAAAAGTAATGGATGTAAATTCTTATAAATGTATTTTACTTGACAGAGTACATTCAGAGGTGGAACATTCTAATCTTACTCAACATATTAAAGCAAAACAAATTCCGTCTTTACTCTTTGTAGATGGACAAACAGTTGTTGTTCCTTCAGATTCGGAAAACTTTACGTTTATTTCAGACAAAGTTACAGATTACCAAAGTATTAAAGCCAAGGTTGATCACATGATATCTTTATCTAAGGCTTCCTAAAAAGAAGACTTAGTAGACGACAACTTATAAAAAAGATTGGATTTTTATAAATGCTCCATATAGAAGTAGTTCTCTGTTAGCAGGGGGTGCTTTCTTTATTTCTAACTCTATCTCTAGTAAGTACTCAAATATTTTTAACAACGAAGTACTTTTTACTCTAAGTGCTAAATTACCTTTCTTATCTTCAATGGGTTTAGGAAGTTTATAACCCAAAATAGCTTTTGAATCTATATGTCCATTCAGCTTCATAAAGGCATGGAATAAAAAGATTTGGTTAACAAAAAATTGTGTAGAACGTAAAATTGAAAATTCATCTTCGCCAAGTTCTAGTAGTTTTGTCATGGTTGCTACAATAGGTTTTTTTTCAAAAAGTTCAATAAGTAATTGTTCCGTAGCCAAAGGAGCTGTAGAGTAAACAAGTCTATCAATATCTTTAGAGCTTACTTTCCCATCTAAAATAGCGAGTTTATTAAGTTCATTGGCACAAAGTGCAATATTATTATTTAAAATAAGCATAAGGTGTTGTAGTGCAAAATGGTCTATATCCAAGCCAATAGCATGGGCTTTTTTTTGAAGTAATTCAATGCTTTCACGAATATTTGGTTCAAATAAGCGTAACCAGTTAGCACCTTTTTTAGGAGTAAAGGAACTTTGTAAACTTTTTGCATTGGTCTCTGTTCCTTGATAATGAAAAAGAAGAAAGTTTTCAGAACTTTTCCCAACTAGTTCAACCAACACATCTAACTCTTTTTTAGGAATTTTCTTTTCTCTTTTTATGATTAGGAGATTGGTTCCTCCAAATAAAGAGGACTGAGAAAGGTAAGCTTTAGCACGTTCAAAAGAGTATTCATCAAAATAAAGTGTGAGCATCGAATCAGCTGCAGAAGTAATGTTGATGTAATGTTGTAGATAGTTCGCTACTTGGTAATCATTTTCTCCAAAAAAAAGCATGGCTCTAGGAGGGGTAGTGCGAAGTAGGTTTTCAAATTCTCTTTGATACATTTTACAACCCCATTATATCTTTCTCTCTTTTAGCGACAAACTCAGC
>CACVAR010000105.1:0-5163 GCA_902727905.1 uncultured Sulfurovum sp.
ATTGTTGAAAAACTAAATAATATTACGCCTCCAACACTTTTTAATGCTTCTGAGATTTCAGGGGTAACCCCTGCTGCTTTGGAAATTTTACATATTTATATTAAAATGGCTCAAAAAGCTAAATAGATATTGAAAAAGGTTCTAGATTAGAACCTTTTATTTAAATTTTATTTCTTAACTTCTTGTTCAACCAGTTTTGTACCAAATCTGTTTTTAATAACAACAGTATCTCCCACAGCTAACTCAGAGGTTTTGATAGTTAAAACGCCTTTTATAAATTTAGTTGTCTCATTTATTTTTCCATTGATATAGAGTTTAATTGGTGTTGATATAAAGAGTTTTTTACCTATAAAAGACACTTCATCATTATTCCCCTTATAAATAAATCCACGAATGGTCTCAAATATACCACCTTTTAATCCATCATCTTTCACTTCTTTGTCTAAGTCAATAATATAGGCTTTTTTACTATGATTATCTTCTTGTTTAACAATGGTGGCTTTATTTAGAGTGCTATTCTCTTGATTTTGGACAACATTTGGTTTTGGTTTTGGTTTATGGTTTGAACAACCTGTTGTAAGCACTATGGATAGCCCTATACTAAGTAATATCTGTGTTTTCATAAGTTTCCTTTTTCATAAGTTTATTTTTTAGTTAATTCCATTTTCAACAAATCCTGCCCAATAAAATGGATGACGTATTTTGGTCATTTCATACTCTTTTGTAGTGATATCTTTATTAGGTGACTGGTAAGCTGGTTCCTGATTTATCATAAATAGTTTTGCTGTTTTTAAAGCATGAGCATAGCCTAATTTATCTTCTTTTAAATATTTATAAAACCTGTTGGTTAATTCTAAACTTCCCTTAGAATCAACACTCCATAATGTTGAGATGACTCTTTTTGCACCTGCTAGTTTCGCACCTTTATTCAGTCCTGAAACACCTTCTGCACTATGCCTGTCTCCTAATCCACTTTCACAGGATGAAAAAAGAACCAATTCAGTATTATATAAATTTAAAGTTGAGAACTCTAAAGCACTCATTAGACCTCTATTTTGAAAACTTCCTTCTTTCAGCTCTTCATTATATCCTGATAGTGCCATGGCAGATTTTAATAAAGAATCAACTTTCTCAGAATCATCTTCATAAAAACTATGGGTGGATAGATGTAAGATTTTAGGAGAATCAAGAGAGTAGAGTAAACCTTTTGTTCCACTATATCCACTATATGAGCTAACCCTTTCTTCTCCAAAAACACTTTTTATATATTTTGCTTCATCTTTAGTATCTGTCAGTTTATTTACAGCTGTTCCTCTGTGAAAAATTGATTTTAACTTTTCACTATATTCTGTTTTAGGAATATTACGTGAGGGTTGATATTTATCATAATCAAGATAAGATAAAACAACGATATCTTCACTTTTAGAACGCTTATTTTGTTCTTGATGGGCTTTTAGAAAAGCTTTTCCTGATGAAACATAGGTAATATCTCTTTTTTTGATAAGATAATCAAATCGTTCTTTTCCTAACCACTTAGGATCATACTTATAGTCATTATCTTCATCTTCTGATAATGCTTCAAACGGTAGAAGATTTAAGATGCCATCTGGAGAGATAATAAGTTTTTTATAATCGGATAACTCTAAGTTTGCTTCAAAAAATACATTTAAAATTAGTGTATCAAAGAGCTTGTAGCCAATTTGTGCAATCTCTCCTAAATTTTTTAATCTAATAGGATATTTATCTTTGTCAGAAAGTTTCATTTTATGAATGACTGTTTCATAGAAAATTTTGTCTCTAAATAGTTTAACAAGAGTATCAATACTGCTTTTGTCATAGTTAGGTTTATTTTGACCAGACAATGAGGCTAAAGGGCTTTCCATAAAACTCTCCAAGCTATTTTTTTTAGGGTTCATAATGTGAAAATTAACTTTATTGGAATGGTTTAAAGTAAAAACAGCATAACTATCTGTTTTGCGTATATGGGCAAAATCCAAATATACTTCATCTTTTTTGAGTCTTTGACTTATCTGTTTATAGTGGATATCTTTAAGTTGTAAGCTCTGTTTATACTCTTCGACTTGGCTACTTAAATAACTTTCCAAATTATCTTTTGTCTCTTTTAATTTACTCAGTTGAGTAGACTCAGTAAAAGCATCTTTATTTGATAGTTTTTTTAAAAATAGGGATGAGTAGGCTTTTTTTGTTTTTATTAATTCATCTATTTTAAATTTTACCTCTGAACTTTTTGTTTTTGATTTAAGTGCAGTAAGATAAGCTTCACTGTTTGTTATCTCTTCTTTATATCTAAGCCAAATATTAAAAACTTCTTTAGAGATGCTTTCTCTTTTTCCGTAATGTTTCTTTTTATACAGTAAAGCTACATATAAAAAGGATTCAATATTGAACCTTTCATTGGCTAACTTCTCTTGCTTATTTAAGTTTGCAAAAAGTGCTTTTCTTGAATTTAGTAGTAGTTCAATAGATATTTTCGTGGAGGAGTAAGCTTTTTTAATGTTGTCCATTTTAAGATAAACCAGAGAGAGGAGTGAATAACTTTTGATTGTATTGAAATGCTGGTTTCCAAAAACTTTTTTATTGATTCTTAATGCTCTAGTTGCATAAGACAATGCTTTTGTATCTTGATTTAATTTCAGATAGTTTAGACTCATTTTCCCATAGTAAAATGCTGGGATATAGTGTTCTTTACCGAAATCATTTTCTGCTTGTATGACAACTTTTTTTAAATGCTTCAGGGCTTCTTTATGTTTACCTTGTTTTGTATATTTAGCATACTTTTGAGCATCTTTTTGAATGGAGGTTAACAAATTAGTTGACATCTTGTTAGAAATAGCTTTAGCTTCAGTTTGATTTTTATTTAGTTTATGTAGTTCAGAAAGTTCTTTATAATAGGTTTTAAGTTCAGAAGGTTCATCTATTGATGTTTCTGTAATGCTGATGGCTTCCTTCACGCTTTTTATGGCTTTAGGATAGAGGTTCATAGAACGATGGATTGAACTTTGAATAGCATAGGCTGAAGCAAGAAGAAGACTTTTGTTGCCTAAAGTATTTGTTGAAACAGATATTGATGTTTCGACATATTCTAAAGCTTTAGAATAGTTTTCAATAGTATTATAAACAGTCGCAATCTGATTATAAGCATTGATGGTTTGTTTATTTTCCTTTTGTTTCGCAATAATTTTAGCATAAAAAAGGGCATTAAGTGCAGACTCTAAGGCTCTTGGAATATCTCCCATAATGATAAAGGTTTTACTTGCTAAATAAGTTATATCATAGGCTTTTTGATAGGGAATATCCCTTGATTGTTTTTTTGTTAATGTAGTAGATTCTATAATCTCTCTTAGTTGTTGTTGAAGATTTGTGGCTTTAACCAAATTTTTATAGGCTTTTTTATATTTCTCTTTAACAACTACCATATTTTTTATATTAGTAGATAGTTTACTACTTTGATTGGCATTACTTAGTATTTGCTTGTTAGTATTAGAATGCTTTTGTTTATCTTTTGCTATGGATTGACTAAAAAAAAGAGCTGTTTTAGCCGATTGTAATGCTCTTTGAGTGTCTTTAAAGGTATTGGTGTAGAGATTTTTAAATTTATTTAAAGTTATGGATGCTTTTTGATAATCTATTTGAGCCAACTCATCTTTTGTAAATTGAGAAGACTCTATATTTTTTTGTATTAACCTATAGTTACGTAACATCATGTTCATTTTTGAATACATCATTTGATGTTCATGTTTGGTTAAAAACGCTTCATCTTGAATAAAATCTTCATGTGTGTATCTGTTTTGCATATCAAGAAGGTAGGGTTTTATATTGACAGTACATCCCAAAAATATCAATGCTAGAAGTGGCATTAGACTCAGTTTTTTTAACATAACAATTCCCTCTTTTTATTTTGAACATATATTTTAGCTAATTAACAATTCAATCTTTATAGGATTTACTTTAGAATATTATTTACTTTTATTTATTAAAATTAACTAGAAATTAACTGAAAGTTTCTAAGTGTTTTAGGGGTTTTATTTGTACAATACAGATGAATAAAAAGACAAAAAAGGAGATTTAAAAGATGACTCAAAAAAAGCTACTAGCAGGGGTGATAATATCATCTATATTTTTCATGGGTGGATGTGCAGGAAAAAAAGATTTTACCAAAGGGGTTTCAGAAGAGGATAAAAAGTTACTCTCATCACCCAATGATGAAATACTTTATATTTACAAAGATAGATTGAGGGTTACAAAAAATGGATTTTATCCTAATTATAATTTTAAAATTCCAGTTAAGCCATCAAGAAAAAAAGAATTTGTAGCTAACTATTATTCATCAAAAATCTCAACTTATTCTGGGTTAAGACAATTTAATTTAAAAAAGTTTATAGATGATATTAATAACAATAATCTTAGAGGCATACAAGAAAAAGTCATCATGGTAAAGAAGAAAAAAGATAAGTATTTTAAGGAAATAAATTTTCTTATGCCTAAAGATATCATTGCTTTGGCTTCAAATAATATTTCAGAAAAAACGAAAAGAAGTATGAAAAAAAGATATAAGACTGCAATAAAAAAACATAATATTGCACTATATAGGAAATGTCAAGAAGAAGGAACTTACGCTAGGAGAAAGATAGGAGCTGACCCTTTCATGTACGAAAGATGTGGATCCAGTACCACTTATACAGAACCTCCTATTCAAGATGAACCATCCTATGATTCAAGGTCTTCAGGTTCAGGAGGTGGTTATTCAGGAAGTAGTTCTGGTTGTAGAGTACAAACAGTCTATGTTCCTGGAGGTAATGGACGAACGGCTCAAACAACAGTGTGTAACTAACTTATATATATTCATAATAAATAATTAAATTATAATTTTAATAAATATCATTCAAAGAAGTAAATTTTCATACTTTATGAAAGTTGAAAAAATCATATAAAAGGAGATTTAAAAGATGACTCAAAAAAGAGTAGTTTTAGGCGTGTTAATAACATCTATATTTTTCATGGGTGGATGTGCAGGTAAAAAAGATTTTACCAAAGGGGTTTCAGAAGAGGATAAAAAGTTACTCTCATCACCCAATGATGAAATACTTTATATTTACAAAGATAGATTGAGGGTTACAAAAAATGGATTTTATCCTAATTATA
>CACVAR010000105.1:5263-7603 GCA_902727905.1 uncultured Sulfurovum sp.
AAAAAAGATTTTACCAAAGGGGTTTCAGAAGAGGATAAAAAGTTACTCTCATCACCCAATGATGAAATACTTTATATTTACAAAGATAGATTGAGGGTTACAAAAAATGGATTTTATCCTAATTATAATTTTAAAATTCCAGTTAAGCCATCACTAAAGAAAGAATTTGTAGCTAACTATTATTCATCAAAAATCTCAAATTATTCTGGGTTAAGACAATTTAATTTAAAAAAATTTATAGATGATATTAATAATAATAATCTTAGAAACATACATGAAAAAATTCTCACTCTAAAGAAGAAATATAAGTATACTAATGAAATAAATTTTTTTATGCCTAAAGACATTATAGCTTTAGCTTCCAACAATATTTCAGAAAAAAAGAAAAAAAGTATCGAAGAAAAATGCAATATTGCAATCAAAAAACATAATACCCTAGTCTATAAAAAATGTCGCGAAGAAAGAAGTTCCATTTTCAAAAAAGAAGGTTACCCTATAGTTTACATAGGCTGTTATTATCCTTCTCCTGAACCCATTAGAGAAGAAGATAGTTATGATTCAAGCTATTCAGGTTCAGGAGGTGGTTATTCAGGAAGTAGTTCTGGTTGTAGAGTACAAACAGTCTATGTTCCTGGAGGTAATGGACGAACGGCTCAAACAACAGTGTGTAATTAATTTATTTATATAAAGGAAAAAAATAGTAATAATACTTGGATTATTATCTATATTTATAATAAATAATTAAATTATAATTTTAATAAATATCATTCAAAGAAGTAAATTTTCATACTTTATGAAAGTTGAAAAAATCATATAAAAGGAGATTTAAAAGATGACTCAAAAAAAGCTACTAGCAGGGGTGATAATATCATCTATATTTTTCATGGGTGGATGTGTAGGAAAAAAAGATTTTACCAAAGGGGTTTCAGAAGAGGATAAAAAGTTACTTTCAGCAAACTATGAGAAAATACTTTATATCTACAAAAATAGATTGAGAGTTACAAGAACTGGATTCTATCCTAATTATAATGATGGATATTATCCTGATAAAAATGTTCTTATTCCAGATGGACCATCATCAGAAAAAAAGTTTAGAACTAATTATTATTCATCAAAAATCTCAAATTATTTTGGGTTAAGACAATTTAATTTAAAAAAATTTGTAGATGATATTAATAATAATAATCTTAGAAACATACATGAAAAAATTATCATTGTAAAGAAGAAAAAATATCCATATATTAAGGACATAAACCTTCTTATGCCTGAAGACATCATCGCTTTGGCTTCAGATAATATTTCAGAAAAAAAGAAAAAAATTATCGAAAAAAAATATCATGTTGCAGCAAAAGAATACGATGCTAGACAAGAGGAATACCGTGCTGAAGTATGTAAAAGAGATGAACGTTTTTTCATAAAAGGAGAATGTTATAATACACCTTATATACCATATATACCATATAGACCACCTTCTAAATCTTATGATAAACCATCTTATGATTCAAGGTCTTCAGGTTCAGGAAGTGGTTACTCGGGAAGTAGTTCTGGTTGTAGAGTACAAACAGTCTATGTTCCTGGAGGTAATGGACGAACTGCTCAAACAACAGTGTGTAACTAACTTATTTAAAAGGTAAGAGTTAAATGTAAATGGAGGAGCTATTATGTATTTATTTGACACCTCATTAGGGATTATTGCTGAATATAATTCAGTTCCTAATGCTGTTAGTGTTGGGTTAGCTATGAGATTTTAAATTGTGATAGAGAAGTATCTATTCTTCTCTACAATAAAGAATTTCTTTCTGAATGATGAAAAATAGTATTGAAAAAATTAACTAGATATTAATTAAAAATTTCTAAGAATTTTATTGATTTTATATCTATAATACAGATGAACACAAAGATAAATAAACTAAATTTTAATATTTATGGCAGTTCAAAGAGTTTAGAGTTTTATAAAAGGAGATTTGAGATGAGATTGTCAATAATAATAGCAATAAGCTTACTATATGCAGGTTGTAGTACAAAAAATCTATCGAATAACAGTGCGATTAAGATTAATCAGGATGGAGGTTTACTTTTTTATGCTTATATGGAAAATGGCAATGAACTGAGCAGAATTTCTAAAGAGCAAATAAAAGTTAAAAATAAGGAAGAAATAATCAGAGTTTACAAGAATGGTTACTACCCTATTTACCTTAAAATGTCATCAACTTGTGGCTACAATGTAATGGGTTTTGTTAGAAGTGGAGATGTAATGCTTTGTAAAAGTAATTATATTGAAATGGATTCTCCAATAGCTTCAGGAATAGCAAGTGTAATTGCTTTACCAATAGGTTTAGT
>CACVAR010000106.1 GCA_902727905.1 uncultured Sulfurovum sp.
TGATGCTATTGGTAGTATTGCCAACTACTTTATAGGCAAAGGAAAATGGCAACCACGTGTACCTGTTACCATGATGACATATTATAATAAAAGTAGATTTTATGGTCTTCCAACAGGTCATAAAACACTATACACACAAGCCCACCTCTATCAATTAGGGATGCGTCCTAGCTCTAATTTTTATGGCTACAAAGGAGATGTCTCTTTAATTAAATTGAGTAAATATAATAAAGATGAACTCTGGTGGGGAACACCTAACTTCCGTGCTATAACACGTTACAATCCAAAAGATCACTATGCAATGGCTGTTCACCAATTATCGTTGGCTATTCGAAAAGCTAAATACGGTAGATAGTTATCAATATTTTTTAAACAGTAGGTTTGAGCTTCTCAAGCCTACACGTTCTCTAAAACACGTTCTAAAGTATATTTCAAATCTTCATCTAACTCTAACGACTTCAACATCCACTTAATATAACCAGCATCTGAATGTGCAATATCTTCAATCTGCTCACCTTTATACTTTCCAAATTTAAAGCTTTTCATCATAACAGGCGTGTTCGTTAACTCTTCAAGTTTCACCATTGGATTGATACCCGGATACTGTTGTTTAACTTTAGCTACTAATTCAGAAAGAAACAACTTCATAACTAAAACATCACCAATTGCATCATGCGCTTTAATTGTAATATTGTATTTAGAAGCTTCAGCCTGCTCTTTTTCATAAAGTCCTAAAGAGTACCGTAAGTACTGTAGACGATGGTAATTAGAATCAGGAAAAAGATGTTTAGCACAACGAAGCGTATCAATTAATTTCATAGAGTTTTGAAAACCCTCTTTTTTGAGCATCCCTAAATCAAAAGCGATATTATGTGCAATTAAATAGTTATTTTCATTATTTAAACCAGCAAGATCATTCCAAAAACGTGTATTTAAGAAAGGAGCTTTTCCTACAATAACATCTGGAGTAATGTTATGTACTTCCATAGCTTCAATTTTGATAGGAACCTCTGATGAACAAAGTTCATCATAAATTTCCACTTCACCCTTAGCTCCAATAACCATAGCACCCACTTGTATGATTCTGTCATCAGCCTGATTACCTGTAGTCTCCGTATCAAATAAAACATATTTAGTCAATTTTTTTATCCTCTTTATCTATATTATTATTGTTCATATCTTTACTTTTTATATTTTTTTTAAAGTTTTTCATATAACTGTAAAAACCTTTTAGTTCTTTCATAAAAGAACTCTCTTCAGCAAAATACTTATCTTTGATAATTTTCCATTTCTCTTTAATTTTAATTTTTAAATTAAGCATATATGCCATCATGCTTTTATAGCTTTCTCTCTCTTTTAACCAATCTAACCCTGCCATAAGTTTCTCATATGACCAATTAAACCAA
>CACVAR010000107.1 GCA_902727905.1 uncultured Sulfurovum sp.
GCTAGAGTTTTGTTGTTCATAAAACGGTTTGCCATGGCTCTTTGACGTTTATTAACTGACTTTAAATAAGTAGCAAAACGTCCTTCTGCATTCTCTGGGTCTTGGTTGTATTTTCCACTTAAGACACCACCAGCCAAAGGAGAGTAAGGAAGTAACGAAATCTGCTCTTTTTTACATACTTCTGCTAACTCATCTAAAAATCTACGATTCAGTAAAGAAAAGTTGTTTTGAATGGACTCAAAACGTGCATAACCATGATGTTCAGATGTCATGAGTGCTTTGGTTGTTCCATAAGCTGTATCGTTCGATGTTCCTACATAACGTACTTTTCCACTTTGCACCAATCTGTCAAAAGCTTCCATGGTCTCTTCTTTAGGAATAAGTGTGTCAGGCCAATGCATTTGATAAAGATCTATGTACTCAGTTTTTAAACGCTTTAAACTACCTTCTACTGCTCTTTCTATATGGAACCTGTCCATTGCTGTCAATCCATGACGAATGGGTGGAACAAACCAGCCATTGGCTGCTCCAGTTACTTTTGTAGCAATAATGAGTGAGTCTCTTGGTTTGTCAGCCATCCACTCACCTACCCATTCTTCGGTAATACCTGCTAATTTACCAGAAGGTGGTACAGGATAAATCTCAGCTGTATCAAAAAAATTTATGCCATTGTCATAAGCTTTATCCATAATTTCAAAAGAAGTTTTTTTATCAGCTTGCGTACCAAACGTCATCGTACCCAAACAAATGGGACTGACTCTTAATCCTGTTTTTCCTATGTATCGATGTGTCATAACTTATACCTTATTAATTAGAGACGTATTAACTTTAGAGGATTCATATGTTTATTATTTTTCGTTACTTCAAACATAAGACTTTTATCTACTTTACCAATAATAGTTCCAGCTGAAAGTCTTTTACCTACATGTATCCCAGGAGCTAAGCGTGAAAGTTTTGCATAAATGGTATGTATGTCATTAGCATGTTCAACAATCACAACTTTACCCAGCATACCACCTGAATTCTCTGCAAATACAACTTTACCTGCTAAGACTGAACGAACTTTTGAACCAGCATGTGGAGCTTTTAGGGTAATGGATTTGTTAAAAATTTTAAACTTATAAATAGGATCAATATAAGTACCAAACTTTTTAATGAGTCTAGCACCTCTTAAAGGGGAATTTGCTTTTCCACCACTATAATTAACTGCACGTGCTGGTGTACTGCTAACACTTTTAGGAGTTTTAGGACGTGAAGCATTAGTCCTTTGAGCTACTACACGTGCTTTACGCTCTTTATCATTTGAACGTTTTATAATTTTCAACTTTGCTAACTTCCGTTCCAAACTTTTTCGACTTGCTTTAATTTTGTTAAAACGTTTTTTATAAATTGCTTTGTCTCTTGCTAAGTTTTTAACCAAAACATCCTGTTTATTTTTTTTACTTTTATACTCTTTACGCTCTAACTCATAACGTGAAATAGCTTTTTTAATATTTGACTTTTTAAGCTTTAAAGTCTCTTTTTTTGACTCTAACTTTGAGATGTCCACTTTTAACTTTTCAATTTCTTTACTGTTTTTTTCAGCATAGAGTTTATAAGCTTCTTTCATCATAACAGAGTCTTTTGTGGGTTGTTTTAACTCTTCTAATGCCAATGCCAATGAAAAGTTCTTAGCCACTAAATCTAAAAATCTTTTCTGATTTTTATCGATGTCAGTACTTAAGTTAGCTAGAGCTGTAGAGTATTTTTTATCTTCATTTTGTAAACGTTTATAAACAACTTCATTATTTTGAATATTTGTCGCGAGTTTACTGAGTTTAATAGCAAGTTTTTTTTGTTCTTTTTTTGCAATATTTATTTTTTTAGCAACCTCTGAAAGCTCTTTATCCATTTTGTTATATTGGATTTTTTTAGACTTTAACTGTTTTTTATTTTGTTTAATTTTACTCTCAACTGAAGCTGAGAAAAGGAGGGAGAAAGAGAGTACTAAGTAGAGAAAAATTTTCATCTACTCTTCCTTCACATTCACTACAACTAGATAAACAGCAATCATAACAACAACAATAGAGGCAACTAGTAAAATAAGAATATCTGTAAAAGCGAACATAGCATCAACATTTTCTTTTAAAATCTCCATTTGACTTCCTCTAACCCAAACATTTTGAATAGCATAAAAAATGGCTGAAGTTATGAGTGCAGAGATAATAGCATCTATTAATGCCATGTTAATCAAAACTTTAGATCTTAAAAAAAGAGAAGCACCAAATATTTCCATAACTTTCATACGTTGTGCATGTAAGAAATTCCAAACTTCCATCTGCTTTATAATAAGAAAGAAACCAATAATGGACATAAAGACAATAAAAGTTTGGAACGCTAGTTTAATAAAAGAAAAAAGTTCATACTTGGACTGATACGCAGACTGAAAAGACTCTATGCTAACAATATCTTCTGATTTTTGTAAATTTAACTTTACTTCCTCTAATTGTTTTACGGTTAGATAACCATCTAGTTTTAATGAATAAAAATTTGGTAAAGAAGCTTCAAACTCTTTTTGACTTTTACTCTCTTTTGTCATGTTTAAACGTTCTAAAATTTTACTTTTTTCCAATTCAATTACTTGTTCAACATGTTCATCCCATGATTTAAAGTCATCAATACTCATTTCATTTTTTGAAACAACCATCATACTATAACCATTTTTTAAACTTTTTTCAAAACTATCAGTCGTTCTATCAAAAACAATAAAAAATTCTAAACCAAGTAAAATAGCAACCAAAGGAAATATAAGTGAGATATGTGTTTTAATGAATTTCATAAACGCTCCCATTTTCATCAATTGTAAAATGTCTATACGGAATGTTAAATACCATAGGAATACGGTGTGTTACAACCACAACCGTTGTGTCTAGTTGGTGACAAGCATTTTCCATTAAATCCCAAATAACATTTGAAGAGTATTCATCGAGGTTACCTGTTGGTTCATCTGCCAAAATTAAAAATGGATTTTTTGCTAAAGCGCGAGCTACACCAACACGCTGTTGTTCACCACCAGAAAGTTCCATAGGATACTTCTCTTCTTTACCTGAAAGCTTAACATGATGAAGAAGACGTTTCGCCTGTGTATGTTGAACTTCATCTGAATAACCAGAAATCCATAAAGGTAAAACAACATTTTTTTCTACTGTCCATTCATTAATAAGACGGTAATCTTGAAAAACAATCCCTAGATGACTTCTGAGTTCTTGTAGTTTATCTTTTTTAATATCCACCATATCTAGTCCACCTACTACAAGTGTACCACTGTCAGGTGTAAGGTTTCCATAAAAAGATTTTAATAGTGTGGATTTCCCCGAACCACTAGGTCCAGTAATAAAAACAAAATCACCTTTTTTAATAGAAAAGTTTGCATTCTTAATAATCTCTTCATCGCTTTCATACGAGAGCGTTAAATCATTGGCTGTAATAACGTTAGACATTTAGATACTCCATAATTTTCAAGTGCGTTTTATAATTAGTCAATGTTTTTACAGGGTTTGAATTAAAATAATACGTTTTACTCTTATCTAAATAAATGTATTTATGTTCAGGTCTATCAAAACTTCCAAATGCGAGTTTAATTAAAATAGCATCATCATCAATTTTAAATAGACGTTCAAAATGAACAAAAAATCCTTCAAATAGTTCAGGTTTATAAGATATTTTATCTAAAATTTCTTTTTTGTAAATAATGTCCTTAAATGAAAAGTCAAAGTCTAAAACTCTTGCTTCAGATTCCTCAGTAGAAGTTACATAAACATCGTAAATATCTTTCTCTTGCCGTAACCATCTTGCTTCATATTTTGAAGTAATTTCTAAAGCTTCATTTTTACGAATTTCAACAGCTGTTTTAGCTACTGACTCACCTAAAAATGTCTCCATAGAATACCAGAAATACTTATGCGAGTCGGTTCTTAATTCAAGACGACCATTGACTTCCAGTACTCTCATCGACTCTTCTAGGAATGAAGGTGAAATAACCCGTCTATGAGGTTTTTTATCCCAAGGTACAGGAAAATGAACAAAAATTTGATGACAGAGGTTCGAAGGAATCATTTCCAGTAAAAGGCGTGCATCATAATTAACTACCCATACGTTTACCAAACCTAAAAGCTGAATTTGCTTCAATACTTGTGCAGCAGATGGTGTATGGATTTCAATACCTATGAAAAGTCTATCAGGATTTTTTTGGGCTTGATAAAGTAAGTGTTTACCCGATCCAAAACCAACTTCAATGGCAACAGATTCAAAAGGAAACTCAATGTCTACAAAGTCCTCAATATTTTTTTCATATTCACTAGCCAAAGGAGCTTTTGTAGGGTGAATTGCTATATTAGACTGTAAAACTTCTACCTCAATTTCAGAAGAAACATCAGCAATTGCCTGCTTCAATAAATTAACTTTAAGTGGTCGTGTAACTTTATCGTATTTCAACAACCAAGTATCTGGACTCTTCTTTAAATGTAATAAAAAAGATTCATTTTCTCGTTTAATACCAATCAGTTCATCTTTTGAAAAAATATCATTGGCTTTAAAAAGAACTTCTGTACTTCTATCTTCTCCATATTTAATTTTTTTTATTGACTCTGTGTCAAAGGGGTTAACAGTAATATGTGGCATTAATTCCCTTATCTTGCCTGAATAGCAACATTGGTGCTGGCTTGTGAAGAACTACGATCAAACCCTATTGCTATTACACGGTAGGTATAGGTGTTTCCAGGAATCACACTATTATCAATGTATTCAGACATCATACGTTCTCTAACTGTTCCAATCCATTTCCATTCACCAGAATTTACAGACCTTTGAATTTTATACCATGAAACTTTCATATTTGCATGTGGTCTCCAGATAAGCTTAATGGTATTTCTACTTTTTTGAAAACCTTGAAAAAATGTTATGGGTGCAAAAGGTGCTAATGTTTTGACGTTAATTACTTTTCCATGGGATGATTCAAAACCATTTTTGACGGTTGTAAAAGTATAAGTATATGAGCTATTTTGTTTTAAATCAGTATCAACATAATGTGTTGCGAAACGGTCAGAGACACTGCCTATTTTCTTTAATTGTTTTGTTGTGCTATTAGCATAACCATTACTGTCAGTTCTATAAATATTTAAACCTGTAATACCCTCTTTAACTAATGATTGCCATTCAAAAGCTACTGATGTGTTATTTGGTACTGCTTTAACATTATTTAGTTTTGGTAACTTAGGATCTAACTCGTGATTCTGTAAGATTGCTGATGGATTACATCCTGTTAGTAATAGTAGAGAAATAACTGTTAATAAGATTTGGGTTAATTTTTTCATGAACCTCTCCTTTTTTAAATTCTTTATCAATGTAACTTTGCATATCTGGGAAAAGAGGGGCTAGAAACTCCATCTCTTTACCTGTGGTTGGATGATAAAGATACAATTTGTATGCATGTAGATAAACTCGTTTGATTGTATCTTTTTTGCTCTTAAATCCATATAAATCATCCCCTAAGATATGTCTGCCTAAACTCTCTAAATGCACCCTAATTTGATGTGTTCTTCCTGTAAAAAGTTTGACTAAAATTAGCTCTATTTTCTTAGTACTCTCAGAGAGTTTACAGAAAGCAGATTTAGCTTCTTTACCATTTTGTACAACATCCATTTTTAATCTATTATTAGGGTTTCTTCCAATAGGTTTCTCAACAATTCCAGAGTCTTTTAGAGGATAATCAATAAGCGCTAAGTAGTAACGTCCCATACTTTTATCTTGCAACTGCTCACTTAACTTTTGATGTGCTTCATTTGTTTTTGCTATAACAAGTGCACCAGTAGTGTCTTTGTCTATTCTATGGACTATTCCATGACGTTCTTCACCAGAAATCGTTGAAAGTGAGACACCTTTATGTATTAACCAGTCAACCAAAGTTGCTTCTTTAACAGAAGGTGCTGGATGGACTACTAAACCAGAGGGCTTATTAACTACCATCATGACATCATCTTCATAAATTATCTCAACATCAAAATCTATTACTACTGCTTTTTTAGGTATTATTTCTTTAAATCGGTATTCAACTTTGTCACCAACAGAAAGCTTTTTCCCTGTTTTTAGAATAGTTTTCCCATTCACTAAAACCAAACCTTCTTTAATAAGCTGCTCAACTTGATTTCGGCTTTCAGCTAAAACATCCGTTAGAACTTTGTCTAACCTTCCAGTATATGTAACTTCAAATGATTCTAAATTCATTTTGCTCTTTTTTTAATGCCATTATAGCTAAAAGCAACACTAATGACTTTTGAAATGAATACCAAAGTTTATCAAAAGCCTATAGGAAGTTTCAAAATCATTTATTTCTCTTTGAAGTATTGAAGGCGAAATTTCATAATATGCCCAATCTCTGTAAAAAATATGATGGAAAGTGCTATGTAGATAGTAATAATCAGTATTTAAACTTTCAAAATCTTTTACATTTGAAGAAATTCCAAAACCATATCTAATATGCTGTTTATCATTCAAAAGAGAAACAAAAGTAATATCATTGGCAAGTGTTTCATAGGGAAGAGTATTAGTATGGTAAAATCTATTACTCCATACAAAATATAAATCATCTTTCAGCGTATATAGAGAATTAAACTCAAGATTATTTTCAATCTCACCATCAGTATAATATCTAAAACGATTAAATAACTCTGACTTATTTTTCTTCTCATTATAGAGTTCATAACGAGAACGAACATTTAAATAAGGAACCAAATTCTGTCTACGTACTTTAACACCTGCACCAACTCTCATGTTAAATGTATCTTTTACATAATTTAAATACTCTAAACGTAAATAATACTCTTTACTGTCTAAATGCCGATCATTTAATGTTGTACCATCATACAAAAGGTTATCACTACTATCATCTTCAAAAATTACTCGTAAATTCTTTTCAATTTTTGGCAAATTTAAACGTATTCGAAAACGTATATCATTTTCTAAGTCTAAACGACTCTCTTTTGCAACAGATGTACTAAACTCTGCATAAGTCTTACTAGAAAGACTACTATTCTCATCTACAAAATAATCATCAATACTGTTACTTGTATTTATGAGTACTTTACATAAATTATCATGATATTCATCAAACACAGAAGTGTTATTATCAGCATGTAAGAAAGATAAAAAAAGTAAGATGATTGTGAGTTTCAGATACATTTTATTATTATAGGGGTTTTATGATTAAAATATGGCGGACAGTGAGAGATTCGAACTCTCGGTACCCTTACGAGTACGCATCCTTAGCAGGGATGTGGTTTCAGCCAACTCACCCAACTGTCCAAGTGTTTGTGGAGTGAGATTATAGGGGAAATAAGCTTAAAAAAATATAAAATACTTACACTTTTAGAGCTTTAAACACCTAAATATCAAACATTGCTTTATATTGCTCTTGAATATCTCCACGTTCCTTATAATCAATAATATTACCAAACTCTACTTCTAAAGTTTGTTCAGCATTACTATTCTCTAAAGCATCACCCAAAGC
>CACVAR010000108.1 GCA_902727905.1 uncultured Sulfurovum sp.
TTTAAAGAATCAAACTTGCCAAAGAGTTTGCTCTTGGACTTGTTCTTTCATAACTTATTGTTAAGATACTATTGTTTTTTTGCCTTTTTTCTTTGGGGTTCAGTTATCCTTTATAAAAAGGCTTAATGGTAGTCTGTTATTTTAACTTCATAGGCATTGTTGTTTTCAAATTTAGAAATAACCCTATTATGTTTTTATGCCCTTATCAATACTATACATAATTTCTTAATAAAATTTCACCGAAAGATTATTTTCCTTATCTACTAATACAGGGGAATGAGGTAAAAAGTCTCGTAATACTTCTCCATGAGGATGCCCAGGTCTCTTTCTTGTTGCATCAGCAGAAAAAACACTTATTAAGGGTTTAATATCACTTGCAAGACCTTCATACCAACAACTTCTAGCTCCATGATGCATGACTTGAAAACAAGAGATTCTTTTAAAGTTTTCCTCCCCTATATAATCCCTAAGACTTTTTAAACGAGACTCCTTATCAAGGTATCCATCCCCTGTATATAAAGTAGCATTTTTACTTTTAGGATAAGGGCTAAATAAGTAATCCTGATCTCTATTAATGTCTATAACATCTCTATATTCACTCACCTCTATCCTATCAGAACTATGATTCAGAGGACTAGCAAATAAAAACAAAGAAATAATATTACGCTTTTTTGCACTTTTACCAAATTCTGTATCATATAACTCTTTAATAGAATCTATAATAGATTTAAAATCCAAAGAGCTACCTGACTCCTTGAAAATTTGATCTTTTTGATTTTCAACTGCATTAATAAACTTTTCTGTTAATGCAAGTTGGAGAGAAGCATCATTATACGGTATGAATTGAAATATATCTTGAACAAGCAGTGAACCCTTTGGAGAAAGAGTAGAAATCAAAGTATTTAAATATCTTTCTGTTTTAATAGCTTTGAAACTTAAATTTCCATTTTCAATTGACTCGGGATTAACTACTTTCTCATCTCCTTTAATATTAGAACTTGAGGGAGGAACCAAAATAATGTTATCTATTCTACTATCGTATTTTCTTAATAAATATTCAGTTGGGTTAATAAAAAATTCAATATGCTCACTATCCGTAGCTATACTATATTCAAAAGCAAGAAATAATCTATATGCTAAATCATCAACAAGAGGAAGAAGTAATGTCTTTACTCTAAACTTAGAGAGTAAATAACCTAAACCACTAATATGGTCTTGATCAAAATGTGAAATCGTAAGAAGGTCAATTACTTGTGAACCATTCATATTTTGGTCAAGCATCTAAAAGTAGTTGATGGTTATAGCGATTAATAACAAGATTAACAGAATATTCAAGCTTCTCCCAAGACTTAGAAAACTTAATAGTTTTACGTTGAAGTCGAGCTAAAACCATT
>CACVAR010000109.1 GCA_902727905.1 uncultured Sulfurovum sp.
TGCTTCAAGCATCTCTTTTGCTTTCTCTAAATTCTCTTTTTTATTCTCATCTTTAAAGTCGAACATTACGATATGTTTCACCATAAACCAGCTCCAAAATTATAATTATTTTTATTCGCGATTATAGCTAAAATATGTTAGAATTCGCCCAATATTTATATAACACATAACTTGGAGTAATTAATGACAGAAATGGACTACTATGAAATTTTAGAAGTAAGCAGAAGCTGTAACGGTTCTGAACTTAAAAAGTCATATCGTAAACTTGCCATGAAGTATCATCCAGACCGTAATCCTGATGACAAAGAAGCAGAAGAGAAATTTAAAGCACTTTCAGAAGCCTATGAAGTACTAAAAGACGAAAGCAAACGTTCTATCTATGATCAGTATGGAAAAGCTGGACTAGAAGGTCGTGGTATGGGTGGAGGCTTCGGTGGAGGTCAAAACATGGACGACATCATGGACATGTTTAACTCAATGTTTGGTGGTGCTGGTGGAGGCTTCGGTGGAGGTCGCCAACAAAGAAGAGAACCGAACCAAAAGTACAACTTAGACTTTGAAATTGAATTTCCTTTAAAATTTAATGAAGCAGTTTTTGGCTGCGACAAAGAGATAGACATCAAGTATAAAGTATCTTGTGATGACTGTGGAGGAACGGGTGCTGAAGATGGGAAACTAGAAACTTGTGACTACTGTAATGGTCAAGGTCAAGTGGTTATGAAACAAGGGTTCATGTCATTTGCACAACCATGTCCAAAGTGTCATGGTGAAGGTCAAAAAATAGCCTCTACTTGTGGTTCATGTTCAGGTAGAGGATATCATGAAGAGCCAGAGACTATTACCATTAACATTCCAGCTGGTGTAGATACAGGAAACCGTCTTAGAGCGCAAGGACACGGAAACCAGTCTAAAAGTGGACAACGTGGTGATCTGTACTTAACTTTCAATGTTGAAACAGACGAACATTTTGTTCGTGATGGGAACAATGTTTACATTGAAGTACCTGTCTTCTTTACCCAAGCTGTTTTAGGTCAAAGTATTACAATCCCATGTCTTGATGGTGAATTAGAACTTGACCTTAAAGTAGGAACCAAAGACAAAGCACAATTTGCCTTTAGAGATGAAGGTGTGGCTGATGTTCATGGTAATGGGAAAGGTCAACTCATAGCCCAAGTAAAAATTGTTTATCCTAAAAAATTAAACGACGAACAAAAAGAGCTTCTTGAAAAACTACAAGAAACTTTTGGTGTTGAGAGTAAACCTCATACCTCTAAGTTTGACTCGGCTTTTTCTAAAGTGACCGATTGGTTTAAAAGTAGAAAGAACGACTAATAAAATTTCTTTTACAACACCTTTTGATGTAAAATAATTTTATCTTCAGCAGCTTCAATGTCTGCTGAACCTTTTCTTTTGTCATAAACTACAACATAGACTTCATCTTTTGATTTCAAATAATTTTTTTTACCAAACTCAGCATAAGCAGTAGCCCCTATAGAGATTAATGCTTGTTTTGGATAACCACAATCTTTTAAATGTTGAGCAATATCTTCTAAAGGTCCAAAATCTTCTTGTTCATTCATTTTCTCAACAAGCCAATTTTCTAATTTTTTGTAAAAATAACTGTAACCTAAAAGAGGTGCATCCACACCATATTCATGTAATATTCCATCACGTTTTACAAAAGAACAGAGATGAAAATTATCCATCACTCCCCCCTCTTCAAACTTGTCAATCTCTATCCACTTTTTTGCTATACCTTTTGAATTAGCTGACCAAGATTTCTTTTCAGATATCTTTTTAGCACCCTCTTTACGGATGGTACAGTCATTAAAAGCTGTGAACTTTTTTGCCTTTAGTTTAATAACTTTATATGCTTCATTATAATTGATGTCAAATAAAATAGCTACTTCAGGTTCTACCTGTGCATTGGCTTCATAACTTGGTAATTCTAGTACTTCATCACCAATACAATATAATCCTAAAAAGCTCTCTGAACTAGGTAAATAAAAAGGGAAAATTCCCTTTGGTGCATCAGCTTCTTTTGTCACAACATTTTCAAAATCTTTTAACTCACCTGCTTGTTCTAAATGATGTGCAAAATTCCCTGCAACCCCTAAACCTATGCTCTTTTCTATCATATTATTATCTCCTCTTATCTCTTTCATATCTTAATATAATATTATAAAATATAATTTAAATTATTAACAAAAGTTCATTTTTTACTAAGAAAAATTAAGATAAAATAAATTTTAACGCAATAATTATTTAAAAAAGAAATAGGAGCTACATTATGATTAAAAAAAAGTCTCTTCTAACTAAGCTATTGGTTTCCACATTACTTCTCACTCCATTAAGTGCTGTTGAAGTTAATATCTTAGAAGATCTAGCCTATGTCGATGTCGATGTTGACGGAAAACCCGTACGAATTGAGAGAATACAAGACACAAAACACAAACTAACTAACTCTTATTCAAAAACTTCAAGACCTGCTCCTCCATTTTCTATTCAACCTTTTCAACCAATCAAGGGAGTTGAAACTGTTAGTGAACTGGATGTAATTGATTTTTTAAAAAATCAAGTAGCGTTAAACAAAGGGGTACTCCTAGATGCGCGTATGCCAAAATGGAATAAAGCTGGAACCATTCCAGGTTCAACAAATATTCCTTTTTCAATCTTAGCCTCTAAAGGCAATAACAACTATATTACTAAAATATTTTCACTTTTGGGAGTAAAAAAAGTGAATGATACTTGGGATTTTAGTAAAGCTCATAAATTATTAATCTTTGATAATGGTCCATGGTGCCAACAGGGTGTCCGTGCCATGCAAAACCTAATTAAACTAGGCTATCCAAAATCAAAAATGCTATACTACAGAGGTGGGATTCAGTATTGGCAAATTTTAGGATTAACTACCATTAAGCCCTAAATAAATCTAAACATCAACAAAAGGAGAACAAATGTTAAATAAAGATCAATATAATCAAGAAGAATATAACGACTACTACCGACAAGAGACTGAGGGAGCAGAGTTAGGTGGTTCAGACAATGAAGAAGGTGGGTTAATGAGTAAACTCATTATTCTACTAATAATATTAGCCTTAGCCATAGCTGGGTATTTTGGATATAAAGCAATGAACGAATCTGACTCAAGTGATATCGATAGTTCGTTACAAGTTTCAGCAGAGTCTTCTTTACCACAAAGTGTCCAAGATGAAACTCCAGAGGTTATAACAGAGGAAGCACCCCAACCTATCGTTCAAGAGACAATCACTAAAAAAGAAGTAAAAGAAGAAAAGGTTATTGAAGCTCCTCCTGCACCTGAACCAGCTAAAACTACACAAGACCAAGTAGGTACAGAAATAGCAAAAGCCGTAGCAACACAACAGGGAGGAAAAATGTCTCCTGATGAAATTGCAGCAGTTGTAGCAGCTGTAATGCAACAAATGAATCAAGGGAACGCTTCAGCAGGTACGACTAATTCTACTCCCGTGGCTGTAAAGAAAGATGTTGAGCTAATGAATGAACTTTCAGATACTGAAGTTGATTCTGTATCAGCAGATCTTATTAACGATTTAGAAAGCGTAAATGTTAGTGAAAATACTCAAGTAGACAGTGGGAACAAACAAGTTGATGTTTACAATAAAGTAAATGTACAAAATGTTCAAGGTGCAGATGCCCTGAGTAAACTTTCAAATGAAATCACTTCTGTTATGGAAGAAGGGATTACTACCAATAAAGTTGAGAACTATACAAACTCATTGAAAAGTGAAGTTGATGTTCGTACAAATGAAATGAGAATTATTGTTGTAAAAAAAGGTGATACCTTAGGTAGAATTGCTAAAAGAGCTTATGGAAATGTAATGGATTATAAAAGAATTTATAGAGCAAATCCAGAACTAACTAGACCAGACCGTATTTATGTAGGACAAAAACTACGTATTCCTAACTAAGACCAAGCATTCTAATAAAAGGTTTAGATAGACAGAGAATCTAAACCTTGTAAGTACTTAATTACTATTCAAAACAAAGGTGAATTCATGAAAAAATTACTACTCTTACCCCTATTAACATCATTTCTTTTAGCTGAGAATGCTAATGTAACTGTCAAAATCACCAAAGATATTTCGCATGTTTACACAACTGACTCTGGGAAAACAGTAAAAGTTGAAAGAATACAAGATACAAACAATAGACTAACAGATGACTACACAAAAACATCTCGTCCTTGTCCTCCATTTTGTATTCAAACTACTAAAATTGATCCAGAAATCAATAATTTTGAAGAGTTAGAAATTTTAAAGTTTATGCAGAACGAAGTGAAAAATCATACTGGTGTCATTATTGATGCTCGTCTTAAAAGTTGGTTTGAGCTAGAAACGATTCCGTCTTCCATTAACATTCCTTTCCCTGTTATGAAAAATGCCAGTAAAGAAAAAGCAAAAAGGATTTTTACACTCTTAGGTATGACCATTGACCCTGATGGGACATGGAACTTTTCAAAAGTAAAAGAGTTAGCAGTTTTCTGTAATGGTGTTTGGTGTGAACAGTCTGCATACTTTATGGAAGGTATTTTAAAACATAACTATCCAAAAGATAAATTGAACTATTACCGTTCTGGTTTTCAAGGTTGGAAACTTCTTGGTTTAACAACAGTCGTTCATAAAGAGATTAAGAAAAAATAATCAAGAGAGAATTTAATTTCTCTTGATTTCCTCGCAATACTAATAAATCTTTAAAGCCATCATTGTCTCGATTGAAAGTTTACTGGTTATAGCTAATCCTTTAGACTTCTGATACTCTCTTGCAGCAGACTTTGATGCTAAATCCCATATACCATTAATATCTCCTCGATAAAAACCTTCATTTATTAAAGCTTTTTGCACTTTTTTTACTATACTGGGTGTCATATTCGATTCACAGATCATTGGCATCCATTTTGAATATCCCTTAGTACGTTCTCTTTCTGTCACTACAGTAACATATTCAGCAGGAATAATAACCTTTTTGAAAGCTGCTTCTTTTTCTATCTTTTTAATTTCTACTACTGTGTATTGAGGCTCAGTTTCAACTTTCTTAGTACTAGCTGGTATTTTAACAACTCTTTTTTTAATGGTTCTATATTTAGCTGGAGTCTCAGTCAAACAGATTTTATCACACTCATTTCTAATACGTGATGGCATATCTTTGGTTGATTCATCACCCCAATAAAACGTTTCAAGCTTTTGACTTTTATTATAACTTATAGTACCATACTTCGCAGGAATAGGTATACTTTTTATCTTTACTGGTTCAACCATTTTTTCTACTTGTAAAGTTTTATAAACAGGGGTTACTTTAACTTTTTTGGCTACTGATGGTGTCAAAACAATTTTTTTAGTCACCTCTTTATAAATTTTAGGAACCTCTGTTAAACATATTACTTCTGACTGATTACACCCCCTATCACCACAAATTGTTTTTTTCCATTCTGTACGTGCAGGTTCTACTACCACCTTATCTTTAATTTTTCTATATGTAGCAGCCGAAGGTATCAATTCTACACTTGTACTATCTGTCATTATTTTTTGTGTTACAGTTTTATATTTAGCTGGAGTCACTACAAATCTTTCTGTAGCCTCAGACAATAAAATTTTTGAAGTTACTGTTATGGGTTGTTCAACTTTTAAATGTTCATAATAACAAGTTCCAGGTGTAGCATTTCTTATGTCCATTCCCCCTTTAAGTGCAGAATCAACACAAGAATTAAAAGCTTTCAAAGAATAAATATCATTATTTCTTCTCCAAACTTTTTCTTTAGGTTCTATCAGAACACGTTCTTGAATCGTCTTATAGACAGTAGGAATACTAAGAACTTCTTCTTTCCCATCACTTACCCTAACCTTTTTTTTATGTATAGAATATTTAGCTGGTATAACTTCATACTTCACACTAGATTCATTTACAATTACTTTTTTAGTAGACTTTATTTTAGTTGTTTTCGTATATTGAGGAGGATAAAAGGACTTTGTAAAACACTGTCCTGGCTTCGCCTCTATAGGCATACCTTCTCTTGGTGTTAGATTAGTAGCATTTAGTGCTACTGCTACTACAACGCTCATTACTATAATTTTGACCATACTTTTCCTTTGAATTTGAATATTATTTTTTGGGTAATTTGATGATTAGTATACCATCACTATAAGTGCTTATTAACTTGTTTTCATCAGCATCATTAGGTATTGGTAGAGCAATACTTGATGAACTCATTATTGTTTCAGTTCCTGTCTCACCTTCATACACTAGTTCTTTCACCTCTTTAGTCAATAGAGATATGGTTAATAAACTATCTTTTGTTTTAACTTTAACTTTTACATTAGTATCATTTATATCTTTTCTTAATTCATAGCCATTTACAACCTCTCTAAAGTCATCTATCGATACATTTGAAAACTCTAAATCTTCATCACCGTCATAAGCTATGTTATTATGTTCAGCAATAATCTGATTCATTTTTTCATCAAACTTCATCATCTCTTCAGCAGCATCATAAATTTCTTTTTGAAGATTTATCTCTGAAAAAGCTACTAAAGGTGTTAGAAAAGCCATAAACATAATTTTTTTATTCATCCTAATCCTTTATATTTTTTATTTAAGTACTATTTTACATTAAATTTATTAATTTTTAATCTTTTTTATTATTTTATATGAGAAAATTCGTTAAACTATTGAAAAAAGAAGGAAAATATCTGATGAAAATATATTTACTTATTTATTTATCTACACTCTCTTTTGGCCTAACTAAAAATATAGAGTTAAATACTTCTACAAATACTAACTCCCAAACAATGATTTCTGAAGAAAGAGTAAAATCTGAATTAACAAATGTTTTAAAAAATGTTAAAAAATATAAAGAAAAAAATAATAATAAAATTAAAGACTTAGAGCTAAAATTAGCATCTATTGAAAAAAAATTCAAATACTATAAAATAAAAAAAAATAAAGAAATTAAAAATTTAAATACTCAATTAACTTTAACCAAAAAAAAACTCTTAATAAGTCAAAAAAGGTCATGTAAAGAACAAAAAAAGAACAATATATCAAATAAAAATAAACTAAAAAAAAGTGTCTCAAAAAATACTATAAATGAAGAACCCATAAAAACAACTAAGTGGATTAAAGTCATTGTCCAAAATAACATTAACATCTATGATCTGGCTCTAAAATACTATGGTGATGCACATCAATATAAAAAAATTTATATAGCAAATCAAAATCTTATTGGCAATAATTTTGAGTTACAGAATGGTATGTCCTTAAAAATCCCAATTACTGAAAGCTTTGAAGACCAACCCCTGCTTTTACATGAGAACTAGTTTAATTTTTTACTCTACATTAAAATTAAAATATCTATTTTTATACGGTTCATTTTTCAAAGTAAAATGCCACCACTCCTCAGCATAAGATTTAAAACCATGTTTCAACATTA
>CACVAR010000110.1:0-4963 GCA_902727905.1 uncultured Sulfurovum sp.
TTTAGCATCTGTAAGTGTTTTTAAAACCAGTTCAGCTGAGACATCGCCAATATTTTCTAGTTTGTCTGTTCTTGGGTCTAATCCATAGTATAAGATATACCCCACCACAGCAATTGCAGACAAGAAAATACCTGTTAAGAAAGATTCGCCACCAGCGACAGAGGCTGAAAAAAATGTAGCTATACCTAAAAGTATGGCTGACATGGTTTTGTAAGGTTTAGTTGGTGCTTTTGTAAACTTTTCTTTATGATATTTAAATTCATTAGCTAAACCCCATGTGTTGAGTTTTACCACAGCATAAAAGAGCATAAAAGCTGTTAGGTTTAGACCAAAAGCTGGAATATCTCGAGCCAGTAAAGCTAGCACTACAGAGAGAAATAGGGGTGCTAAAAAGAAATAGAGTAAAATACCTTTTTTAGCTTTTACACCACCAACATTCATGTTTGGGTTGTATCGTTTTGCCAGTGCCATATATTATCCTACCATCAATTTACCCAAAGGGTACCAAACAGCAAATCCTGCTGAA
Organism: uncultured Sulfurovum sp.; assembly: GCA_902727905.1. Lineage (GTDB taxonomy): Bacteria > Campylobacterota > Campylobacteria > Campylobacterales > Sulfurovaceae > UBA1140. The sequence goes on from CACVAR010000110.1 coordinate 527, forward strand.
AGTAAAATAAATAAAAAACCGAATATTTTTTGCAAAGGTTTTCCTTAAAATAGATTTAGATATCTAATAGTTTTCGCTTTATTTTAGCATAACATTCTTATGGGTTTAGGAAGTTTTAGTAAATAATTTTTGCGAGATAGAGTCCTTCAGGTGGGGCAAGCTTAGTAATGCTTTTCTCTTCCAAATTTAGTTGTCTTTGGAGTCTCTCTAGAGAGCAGTTATTGAGTGCAACTTGCATGGCAACCTCTACCATCATTCTAACTTGTGAGCGTAAAAACCCATTTGCTTGAAAATAAATAATATGATAATTACGATACTTCTTATAGTATGCTCTATAGATTTCTCGTATGTTAGTATGAGTAACAGAACCTGTTTTAATGAAATTTGAGAAGTCATGTTCTCCTTCAAAACTTTTAAGTGCTTTACTCAAAGCTTCTTCCTTAAAAGTAGGATAGTAGGATACATAGGCTTGTTCAAATATGGAAGGGGTAGATGTTTTAAAAACATAACGATAAAGACGTTTTTTAGCTGAGAATCGAGAATGGAATGTATCATCAATCCATTCAACTCTTTTAACAGATATATGGTTTAATTTTTGGTTAAGAGCAGTTTTTAGTTTCTGTAAGTCTTTCCAATAAGATGGGACTTGAAAGTCTATGACTTGACCTGTGGCATGTACGCCTGCATCGGTACGTCCAGAGCCTCGTATATTATCATTTATACCCAGTGATTGTAATGCAGTCTCAATAGAAGTAGTAATGGTATTTTTAGTACTCTTTTGTTTCTGGAAGCCTTTAAATTTTCCTCCATCATAAACTATGGTAGCTTTTACACGCATTTAGAAAAACCGTAGAACAAAATGTCGGTAAAGATAGAAGCCAAGAATGAAAATTAAAAATGAAAATCCAAGAGTCATTACTAAAGTACCAGAAGATTTTAAAATAATAGCAAGTCCATAAAGCCCAACGGTAGTTAATGCCAAAACATGGTAGGCATAATTCTTTTGATAACGAGGGTTTATAATGGAAAAAGAAGCAATAATGGTTAAGGCTAGAAGAGGAATGAAACTAGCAAAGATAAAGAAGAAAATTTGTGATTTTTTCTTTGGGTTTAGTGAGAGTTTTATCCAGTATTGAACAATATTACTATAGGTAAAGGCATCAGAGTTTAGGTTTCGAAAAACCTTCATTGTTTCATAGTTTATCTTACGTAAATTTTCTTTGGAAAAAGTATAGCCTGATCCATCTTTTAGTGTTAATGTAACGACTAAGTTATTATTTTCAAAAGTTGCTTTTCTTGCAATAAAAAGCTGATCAGAATGTTCTTGGTCTTTTTTATAAATTACAATATCTCTCATCGTATCGTTTTCTTTACTTTTTACGTAAACAAAAAGATCGCCAAATTTTTGACCTAGTTTTGATGGATTGATATTAATTTGTGCTTGTGCAGTCTTTTCATGTTTGAAGGCTTTAAATTGTTGTTTTGTTTTTGGCATTAATCCTAAAGAGAGAATAAGTAAAACAATTGAAAAAAGCCCTCCAATAAGAAAATAGCGATAAAGAATGGTCTTGGCATTTGAACCGAGTGAAAAGAGTGCCATGAGTTCATTGTCATTTGAAAGACGTAGTAGTGTTATAACAATGGCAACTAAAAATGAGATAGGTAGGGTATAAAATAAGATAGAGGGTAAGTTATAAGAAAATAGCTGTAGCATCTCTACAAATGAGATTTGTATGGAAGCTGTAAGTGAAGATATTTTAATAATAAAAACAAGCGAACCAATAAAAAATAGGGGTAAAAAGATGGTAAAAAAAGAACTTTGAAAGTTCTTTGATAGATAGGTTGATATCGAAGTTTTTTTAGCCATAAATAATTAGGGTTACTATGCTTTGTACTTGCTCATTAAACATATAAGCAATGAATGTTCCAATAATTAAAAAAGGAACAAAAGGTACTTGGGTATCTTTAGCTAAGAGCGATGGGATCAGTGCAACAATGGCTGCGATGAATAATGCATAAAGAAAGCCAGGGAACCCAAGTAATGCACCCATGGTTCCAGCCACTATGATGTCTCCTTCTCCCATGGCTTCTTTGTTTAAAAAGAAAGAGAGATAATAACGTAAGAGCGTCATCCCACCAACAGCTAATAGTGCATCTTGCATAGCATCTAAAAATGTTGGGGTTATAACAGCCAGTGCCAGTGCTAAAAGATTTAAGTTATCGGGTATTTCCATATATTTGACGTCAATCATCACTAAAGCTAGAAGTAAGGTAAAGACAGCGAAAACAATGGGTAGATACCAAACCAGACCAAGCTTATAGAAAAGAGAAACAGCGATAATCCCTGTTGCCAATTCTATAAGTGGATATTGTTTAGATATTTTCTCAGAACAAAAGCCACATTTACCTTTTAAGAATAACCATGAGAATATGGGTACATTATGATACCACTTTAAAGGGGTTTGACAAGATTGACACTTAGAAGCAGGAAATACAATGCTTTCACCTTTTGGAATTCTGTAAATGACAACATTTAGAAAGGAACCAATTAAAATACCAAAAATAAATATGAAGAAGACTATGATAAACTCTGGAGCCATTAAAGTCCTCCAAATCGACGATTTCTATTTACGTATTGGTCTATTATGTCTTCAAGTTCCATGGTTGTAAAGTCAGGCCATAATGTTGCTGTAAAGAAAAATTCTGAGTAAGAGTTTTGCCATAGTAAATAGTTTGAAAGCCGTTGTTCACCACTGGTTCTAATCATTAAATCTAAGTCCACGTAAGGAGTTTGCAGTTCAGCCCCTAAACTCTCTTCTGTAATTTCTTCTCCACGTTTTGCTAGACGATTAGCAGCTTTAGCAATCTCTTCACGAGAACCATAGTTTAGTGCTAAAATTTGCGTAACGTTAGTATGATGAGCAGTTTCTTTTTTAATATAAGCAATGGTCTCTTGAAGTTTAGGTGAAAAACCTTCTATATTTCCTACAGTTTCAAATTTTGCACCAAATTTATGGTAGGTTTGAAGTTCATTTTTTAGCCAAGTATCAAGTAATTTCATAAGAAAGTTTACTTCATATTTAGGACGTTTCCAGTTTTCAGTACTAAATGCGTAGAAAGTTACTGTTTCAATGGTCTCATGTTCAGCACAATATTGTGTGATATCACGTGTAATATCTGCACCTTTTTCATGACCTTTTGTTCTAACCAGACCTCGCTCTTTTGCCCAACGTCCATTACCATCCATAATGATGGCAAGATTTTTTAAAGTGTTTTTTTCTTTTGACATGTAAAATCTTTATAAAGTTATTATTTATTTGATTCCAACTTTTGACTCTCTTCTAATATTTTAAATGACAGGTCAAGCTTGGAGGCTGTACCTAAGTCAATACTTCCATTTTTATGAATGAATGTGATACTATTATCTGATGTTCCAAAGTCAGAGCTGTTTGCGAGAAGATTATAGCATACTCCATCTACATTTTTATTTTGGATTAAGCTTTTAGCATTAGAAAAACCATTTTCTTTATCCATTTCTGCTTTGAACCCAATGGTTACTTGTCCTAAATTACTAACTGACTTTAAAATGTCAGCAGTTTGTTTCATTTCTATGTTCCATTCTGTACCAATGTTAACTTTTTTTGTTTTTCCATTGTTTGGAGATTTTGGCGTAAAATCAGCTACAGCAGCAGCCATAAATAAAAAAGGTTTTTTTAAGAGAGGTTCTTTGGAAAGAGAAGCATTTAAAGCGCTTATTGTTTGCTCTTTCATCTCTTTGGCTGAAGCAATATCTATGGTAGAAATTTCTGAGGGAATCTCAGAGTGTTCTTTCGTAGTAATGAGTGTAACCTTTGCACCTTTCATATAAAGTGCAGTAGCTAAGGCATTTGCCATTTTCCCTGAAGAGAAGTTGGAAACATAACGGACTTCGTCTATTTTCTCACGTGTTCCTCCACCTGTAACAATGACTTCCCTATTTTCCCAGTAGCTTTCTTTAAGTAGTACTCTAGCAGTTTCATAGAAAATTTCTTGAGGTTCTGCCAGTGCGCCATTTCCTGTGTCCCCACAGGCTAGTAGTTTAGATTGTGAGTTAACAATGACTGTACCATTGCTTTTTAAAGTACGGATTGAGTTTAGGGTAGAGGAGTCTTCTATCATATTGGTGTTGGCTGCTGGAGCGATGAGTAAGGGTTTTGTTAAAGCAAGAATGGTTTGTAATAAGATATTATCAGCGATACCATGAGAAATTTTATTAATGGTATTGGCTGTAGCAGGAGCAAGCACAAATACATCACAGGCTTTACCAATATCTATATGGTTTAATGTATTTGCCCATGATTCAGTTTGTTCCGTTAGTACAGCATTTCGTGTTAGGGCTTCAAAAGTAAGTGCAGAGACAAAACGTTCTGCAGAAGCTGTCATGACAACATGGACTGA